>CAYMQL010000151.1:0-6305 GCA_964392255.1 uncultured Planctomycetaceae bacterium
GCGTTTTTATACGCCGAAAGAGCCCGCAAACTTGTTCGCCGAATCACCAGGCGAAGTGGGCAAAGGCCTTGTTGGCCTCGGCCATGCGGTGGACGTTCTCGCGTTTGGTCATTGCGGCGCCTTCGCGGTTGTAGGCCGACAAGAGCTCGGCGGCCAGTTTTTCGCTGGTGGGCCGGCCCTTCTTCTCGCGGACCGAGCCGAGAATCCAGCGAATGGCCAACGATTGCTGCCGGGTGCGGCTGACCTGCATCGGCACCTGATACGAAGCGCCGCCGACGCGCTTCGACCGGACCTCGATGTTCGGTTTGACGTTTTCCAACGCCTGCGTGAAGACCTGGATCGGTTCGACGTCCTTAATCTTCTCGCCAATGATGTCCAAGGCGTCGTAAAAGACGTTTTCGGCAACGCTTTTCTTGCCGTCCCACATCAAACAGTTGACAAACTTGCTGGCCAAAATCGATCCGAACTTCGGATCGGGGGCGAGCGTCGATTTGCTGGCGGTAAGGCGACCCATGACGAAGGGATTGGGAGTTGGAGATTGAAAATTGAGAATAAAAAACGAATGGGGAACACGCGAGATTTAAAAATCTCGAATCCCCAATTTTTAACCGATTAACTTGGTTTCTTCGCTCCGTAACGGCTGCGCGACTGCTTGCGGTCCTGAACGCCGAGCGTGTCCAACGCGCCGCGTACCACTTGGTAGCGAACGCCCGGCAGGTCGCGAACGCGGCCGCCGCGCACCAACACGATCGAGTGCTCTTGCAGCGTGTGGCCCTCGCCGGGAATATAAACCGTGACTTCCTTGCCGTTGCTCAAACGCACGCGGGTAATTTTCCGCAACGCCGAGTTCGGCTTCTTCGGGGTCATCGTTTTGACCTGCAAGCAGACGCCTCGCTTCTGCGGACACTGGTCCAACACGGGAGACTTGCTGAACTTGCGCGGCATCCGCCGCTGTTTGCGAACCAGTTGGTTGATCGTAGGCATAACCGATTTACGCTCCTCGAAGGTCGTCTACTCAAGACCGAGAATCCTCCATTTTGCCAGTGTTGCCCTCGGCTGTCAACAGGAGCCGGCCTGTAGTCCGCAGTAATGAATTTTGGCGTTTTGGGGTGAGGTGCGTGCTTGCACGTACCCTGCGATATTGCCTATTTTGCCACCGAAAGGGATTTCCTTGGCAGCTTTTCCTGTTCGGCGAGAAATTGAAGCGAGGTGCCCCCTAAAAAGAGTGGATCGCTGGGGTGAAGTGCTTTCGCAGCGGGCCTCTTACACATCGTTTATCCGAAAGATTCTGTTTTTCAGAATGAAAATGCTTTTTTGCCTGTTTCACACGACCAAGCGGCTGGCATATTGAGATATACGGGCCGCCCCCGTTGACGGTCGGATGTGGGGATGCCAGAATTGGCTTGTGACGCGGCCGTTCGTACGCGGCGGCCGGGTCACAAGCAAGGGCGGTTAGCTCAGTTGGTTAGAGCACCAGCTCGACAAGCTGGGGGTCACAGGTTCGAGTCCCGTACCGCCCACCTGTTCGGGTGTATAGTAGTGCAAAACACTGCAAACCCGCGTATTTCCGGGGTTTGCCAGTGGCGCTTGCACGGGTTTGCACGGGGCAACAGCGGGTTGCCACTGCGCATTTTGCTGCGCACCTGAAGCGCGGGCAAAATCGTCGTCTGTCACCTGCCAGTAGTGTTTCTGGGCAACCAGCTTGGTATGGCCCAGCCAACGGCATACCTTGAACTCCGGCCAGCCCTCAGACACCAACTCGGTCGCCCGGGTCGCCCGAAGGTTCTGAAACAGCTTCGGCCACGGCTTAAGCCCCGCCCGCTTGATGATCTTCTGGAGCTGGGTCCGAAGGTTGACGTTGCTCTCGCGGTAGCGGGTAATGACCCACTCGGTCCCCGGCTCGGCTTGGTCCCAAACCTCTTCCAAGTAGGGGCGCAGCTCAGGGAAGATCGGCACAACACGGACGCCGCCGTCGGCGTGGTGCTCTGTCTTGGGGCTGTGTACGACCATCCGGCCGCCCGGCAGGTCAATGTCGCCCAAGCGTAGCCCAAGATGCTCTGAGGGGCACCGTAGGCCCGCGTAGCGACTCAGGGCGAACAATAACCGCCATTGGGCGTCGGGACAGGCGTCCAACACCTTCCGGGCCTCTTCCCGCGTCACAAAGTAATCACGCTGCCGATTTTCCCGAACGCTACAGGCTTTCAAGTCGCCAAAAGGGTTTTCTGGGATCAATCGGGCCCGAACAGCCGCCCGGAAGAATTGTTTGGCCATGCCGCACCGCCGCCGAACCGTGTTGTCCGATAGCTTCTGATCGGTCACAAGCCAGCGCCGCCAATCGTCGGCGTCCCCGGCCGTAATGTCCCGAAGGGGCTTGTCCTCGCCGAAGTATTCGACCAGACACCGCCGGGTGTGGCCGTAGAAGGTGGCCGTCCCACCTTTTACATCAATCCGCTTGGCGACATAATCGTCGAGATACTTTCCCAACGTGCTGTTGCCGCCGCCGTTTCTGGGCGAGATTAAGCCGGCTTTCGCCAGCTTGGCGGCCAGGTCGTCGCCGATCTTCCGCAACCACTCCAAAACGTCGCTGTCGAGGGGATCATGCGCGCTTTTAGCCGCGACGATGCTTTCCACCCGCCGCCGGATGGCGTCCGCATCGCGTTCGGGCATCTTGCCGAGATAGACGCATCGCGGCGCGCGGTTTTCGTCCAGGAAGTCGATCCGCCGCCGACCGTTCGGCCGTTTCGTGCGACGGTTCACAAGATTGATAACGCTTGCCATTTTCAGTTTCTCCTATGGTTCAAGCCGCGGGTCGGGCTTCTATGCTGGCAGCCAGCTTTAACAACGCTTCGGCTTGCTTGCGCAGCTCTGAGGCCACTGGGTTGTGGGTTTGACACAATTGTCCGTTTCCGTTTGTGCCCGGGCGCGGCAGCACGTCGGCCGCCTGAATGATATGCGACGTGTCCAGATAATGCTTGCGTGTAACGGCATCGGTTGAATGGCCAAGTTGGGTGCAAGCATCGCCACCGTTACGATGCATTAGCGTTGCGGTGGTGCGCCTGATCCGGTGTAGTAGATCGCGCCGGCCGTTGGGCAATCCGGCGGCCTTGAAAATGTTTTTTAGCCGGTAGTAAAAGGTCCCTTCATGCAAAGTCCAAGGAAATAACTTTTCTCGCTCCGGCTTGCGTATGGCCTCAATCGCCGCCACGGTTTCGCTTGACACCTTTAGCAACTGGTCGGCATTTTGCTTCTGAGTCTCGGCGCGAAACAACAACGTCGAATCATCGGGCCGGAAGTGCTGCCAGCCCAAAGCAAAGATTGCGCCTTTCCTCGCGCCTGTGTCATAGGCTACTAGAAAAAGAGCGGGCCAGAATAGCCGGCATGGAATGCCATCAGTTTCGCCGGGCCATGTTCTCGCCGTCGCTAATAGCTGCCCGATTTCCTCTGCCGTGTAGGCTATTGGAATCTGGCGCGGCGGATGGATAGGCATTAGATCGGGAACTTCCTTGAGCAGTCCTTTTTTGACTGCATAGTTGGCCAACGCCAGAAGCTTCGATTGTGTGCTTCTGACAGTGTCGGGGCGATTGTTCTGAGAATACAGCGATATGAAGATGGCAACCTGATCCTCTGTTAGGTCGGATAGCAGGGCTTCTCTGCCGAGACATTCGCCGAATTTCCGGCATATGCTTTTGTACTTTCCGACCGTGTTTGATACACAACCACGCAACCGCCGCGGCCGATACACTTCGTCAAAGAACTCCCGCAAAGGCATTTCGCTATTCGGGGACATGGCTTGCCTCCAGCGCCGAGTGGCGCATGAAAAGACCGCAAGCCGTCCCACCCGTTGAATAGCTGCCATAGACAGCCGCGCGGCCTTGGTCCCCGGCTTCCCGGATCATCCCTTGGTGACGCGCACGGACGGAACGGCTTGCGGCCTGATGCAACATCGTAGAACCTATGGAAGGGTATTCAGCCCTTGGCGGATTTTCCACCGCCTGGGCATATTATCGACATTTCATGTGCCCTTGTCAAGTACCCAAGGGAAGTGTACAAATTGCCGACATTTACCGCACCCCCCAGTGGTCTTTGGGGCAACGTCGTATTCGTCGGCTAGTCGTTCGGCGGTTTCAATCTGCGGGTCATTTTGGCCCGCAGTTTTTGCACCATGCCCAACAGTTTTCTCCGCCTGATACCGCTTTGCCCAACCATTGACGCGCCAGGATTGCGCCTGCTGGCCTCTTGCCGTCCCGGATGAATCTTTTCCCGTCCAACTGCCGCAACGCGCCACGCGCAACGCTAGGGGCCTTAAACGCACCCGCCACCCGATAGGTGTATATTTGAGCGCCGAACATGCGTTCATTATGGTCATTTGTTGAGTTTCTGGGCGTCGGCTATCATTTTTGCCAGCAGTCCCCAATCTGGCCCGATGCCTTTGTAGCGATACTCTCGCTCGGCTAGGTCGATGGCTTCGTACAGTTCCGGCCACTCTTGCGCTTCGTCGGCTCCGGCCTGTAGGTTGCCGATGATTTCCAAGTGGTTCAACTCGACATTGACGTTGTTCGTCTCTGTTGCTGTCAGCAGTTCCTTGTAAAGCACCATCGCCTTGCCAATGTGCTTCTGGACGCATTGAATGCAAGAGTCGCGTTTGACAAGTAGAGCATCGCGTAAATGTTCAATGATACTCCGGTGAAAGTGCATCATCCGTTCCATCTTGTCGCGGTCCGCGCCACAGTGCGGGCACTCACGGCGTTTTTGTCTTCCGTCGATGTGTTCACTAGACACGGTATTTTTCCTAGATGTCGCCAGTATACGGACACGGAGAACCACAATCGACGCAAACAGGCGTAGACGTAGTGGAGTCGCCAAAATCACAGTTGTTGTTACCATAAAATCCGAAGCCATAACGGCAACCACTAGTGGATGTTACGGCGCCATCCCCATAGCACCCTCCGCTAAACGTCGAGGTGTCGCAGTCGAAAAAGCCAAATCCGGTCGTACCGCCAGTACCATATCCTGAGCAGGCGTGAAATGTCGAAAAATCGCAGATTTCAAACCCACATGAACGCGCAGATACAGTTGAATCGGCGGTGCCGGTACACGAATCATAATTTCCATGTTCGCAAGCATAAAAGGCTCGGCTGTAATCACTGGTCGCAGCTAGATCACTTGTGCCAACACAGGATTTAAATGTCGAAAAATCGCAGGAATTAAAAGCCGCCCCAGCGCCACTAGACGCTGCTGCCTCGCATTCATTAAACGCTGATAACCAGACATCGTAATGCCCGGCGTTGCTCGTGCAAGAATCAAATACGCATCTGCTGCCACCACGAAAGCCAATAGTGTAGCCGGATGCCGACGCGACATACAAATCAAAGTTTTTAAGCACGGCCCCAGTCGGGCACCAGAAAGCAGTGTCTGTGTCTTCGAGATAAACGTCAACAGTAATGCGATCTTCGTCCCACGGTTCAACTATTAGCTTTCCTTGAAATCCGACAGCAGAGTAGCACACCGGCTGGTACATTGGATAATCAATCGTTCCCTTTACCAACACCTTCACCGCCGGGCAGTCAAGATGGTAGCATATATCCCAAAGGCATCTGCTGTTAAACACGGTATTAAGATTCGTCCAAGGATCATCTTCCGTGCCCGATCCTGTCTCAGCGCCGCCACCGCTGACCGAATCCACGTAATAGGTCAAGCAAAAGCAAGAGTTTTCTACAACGGTAATAACGCCACTCGACACAGAGTGTGTTATCCAGGTGGCGGTATCTTTGCAGTAGCTTCGTCGTCGGCTCATATTGTTGTCCTTAAATCTCGCATCCACATGGAAAATCCAACGGTATCCATGTTGAATTGGCTTCGTTTCGCATAACAATGCCCTCGGTATTGGCTGGTATCACCCATCCAGCGGCAAGTGGCGTAACGGTTATTGTGCTGTTGCTGTTTTGCGTTGGTTGCAAGCCGGATATTCCTATAACGCCGTCACACGTCCAACTTGTTGCGTTTGCGGCCACGGCGTTGACCGTTGTAGCCCGCACTACCGTCGGCTCGACCTGCCTGATAACCCACGTCGTATTGCTTGCCCCAGCCCCGACCGCCACGAAACCCGGATACCCGCTGCTTAGCGACGTGCTGTTATGCGTCGGCCCGCACACGCTGCCCGCGTTGACGCTGCCAGCCGCGCGGACAAGACCGTTCATTGCCAACGCCGCCTTGCCATACGCGCTTGCCGAAATCACCGATGGCGAGTTGACTAGGCTTTGTCAGAAAACTCCTATTGGTACAATAATCGAAGGTATCGGTGGATG
>CAYMQL010000152.1:0-6289 GCA_964392255.1 uncultured Planctomycetaceae bacterium
CTAGTGGCTAGTGGCTAGTGGCTAGTGGCTAGTGGCTAGTGGCTAGTGGCTAGTGAACCACAAGCCTTGATATTTTTATACAGTGTCGAAAACGAGACTTCCCTCTTCCTCCGAGAGACTGCTAGGGTGAGGGCGGATGACAAAAAACGGTTTATTTTAGTTCCCCCATCCCGCCCATGTCCCTAGAACTGGTTTCACAACTCCTGACGGGTTGAATATGGTGGTGCTAGCAGTCGGTAAACTACAAGATGTTGTGGAGTTTTGCTCGCTCGGACAGTTGTGAAACCAGTTCTAGCCACTAACCACTCGCCCCTAACCACTAGCCACTAACCACTAGCCACTAGCCCCTAACCACTAGCCACTAGCCCCTAACCACTAGCCACTAATGAAAGGCATCCTTCTCGCAGGCGGAAGCGGCACGCGGTTGCATCCGATCACACAAGTGGTGAGCAAGCAACTGCTGCCGGTGTTCGATAAGCCGATGGTCTACTACCCGTTGAGCACGCTGATGTTGGCGGGCATTCGCGACATTTTGGTCATTTCGACGCCGACGGATTTGCCCTTGTACCGCCGGCTGCTGGGCGACGGAAGCCAATGGGGCATCCGGCTGGAATATGCCGAACAGCCGCGGCCCGAGGGACTCGCCCAGGCGTTCGTGATCGGCAAGGATTTTATCGACGGCGGCCCGGCCTGTTTGATCCTCGGCGACAACATATTTTACGCGGTGGGCTTGCCGCAGTCGCTTCGCGAGGCGGCCGCCCGGCGCGACGGCGCCACCGTGTTCGCCTACTATGTAAAAGACCCCGAGCGCTACGGCGTGGTCGAGTTCGACCGCGACGACCGGGCCCTCTCGATCGAAGAAAAGCCTTCGCAGCCAAAATCGAATTACGCCGTGGTCGGGCTGTACTTCTACGACGCAAAAATCACCGAAATCGCCTCGCAAATCAAGCCGTCGGCCCGGGGCGAACTGGAAATCACCGACGTGAACCGGGCCTACCTGGCGCAGGGCAAGCTGCACGTCCAGCGGCTCGGCCGCGGCACCGCCTGGCTCGACACCGGCACGCCCGAGTCGATGCTCCAGGCATCGAACTTCGTCTACACAATCGAATCGCGACAGGGCCAAAAGATCGCCTGTCTGGAAGAGATTGCCCTGCACATGGGCTACGTCACACGAAGCGCGATGCAGAGCAAGTTCGCCGGCTCGAAATACGCCTATGGGCAATACGTGGAGAATCTGCTGGCCGACGAGCAGCGGTTTTCCGAAGAAATGCGGCCGTAAATTTCCACAGCCTTGAATCGAGAAGCCACTCCCATTGATCCCACCCCATCCAGCCCACCCGGTGCGTCGGATCAAGGCTACAGCCTTACGCACCGGGCGAAGCTGACATTCATCAGCAAATGTTTGAGCCAGGGAGCGAGCCTAGTCGTTGGATTCATCGTCACGCCGATCGTCATCCACGGCCTTGGAAAGGAATTGTACGGGGCGTGGTTGATGATTCTGCAGACGGTCGGATACCTGGCAATCGGCGATATGCGGCCGATGGGCACCTTGCGGTATACGCTCGGAGTCACCCAGCACATCGACGACGTGGCGCAGAAGCGGCGTCAGATCGGGGCGGCGCTTTTAATGTGGCTGCTGTTCTGCCCCTTTTTGTTGATCCTGGGCACTGCGGCCGTTTGTGCCGCGCCGTGGTACATCCACACAGACCCCAGCCACGTCTGGATGGTGCGGCTGGCCATGTCGTTTACGGTGGTGGCAGTGGTACTCAACCGGCTCATTGTCCTGCCGGCCAGCGTTTTACAGGGAATGAATCTCGAATACAAACGGATGGGACTCAACGCGGCGTCCACGTTGTTGACAGGTTTCTGCGTAGTGCCGGCCATCTGGGCGGGCTGGAGTCTTCCCGGTCTGGCCGGCGCGACGTTAGTTGGGATCGTGTTCGTAGGAATCGTGCAATATTGGATCGCTAAGAAGGCCATCGCCTGGTTTGGGGTAAACTGGCCCTCTCGCAGTGAATTTCGGAAGTTTTTCTCCGTGAGTGTGTGGCTGTTTCTTTCCTCTCTGAGCTTCATCTTACTGAATGCCACCGACATTTTCGTGGTAGGCTATGTTGTCAGCCCCTCTGCGGCGGCCGTTTACGGCACGACGGGGCGAGTCTTAAGTTTTTCGATCGGCCCTCTGATAAATCTTTTGGGTTCCGGCATGCCCGGAATAGTTGGACTGTGCGGATCGCAGCAGTGGCAGCGGGTGAACAAGCTGCGGGGCGAGATGTATGTGGTGTCGATGGGCGCGCTCACCGTGATCGGCTGCGGCATCCTCGCTCTAAACTCAGCGTTTCTCAATCTGTGGGTCGGACCGACGTTTTACGGCGGGAATGCTTTGAACGCCGCGCTGGTCCTGGCTGCTGTGGCCTTCATCATGATCCGCGTTGACTCGGCCATCCTCGACGGGATCATGGAGTTCCGACGCCGGGCTTTGGCGACGCTGATAGCGGGCCTGGTGGCAACGGCCGGCGGCGTCTGGCTCACCATGCGGCTGGGGCCAGTGGGAATGGCCTTCGCGATAATCGTCGGTAGGATCGGACTATTAGTCTATCAGTATATCTACGTTTGCTGGCATCTCAGGCAATCGCTGACGTGGCGATTCTGCCCGCCGGGCCTAGTGCGCAGCTTCGTTGCGGGTATGGGGCTTATGGCCGTCGCCGCTTGGCTGCAACGCTTCCTGCATCCCGCGGATTGGTTGACGTTCGCCGGCGAAGCCGTATTGGTCGGCGCTGCGGCGAGCGCACTCGTTTGGATCTTGGCATTGGACGACGCCGCACGTTGCTTACTGAGGAATCGGCTGGCGCTAGGCAAGAGGGCGGTATGAGTTCTAACGCAGACAATCACATGGGTTCCGAGAGTCGCAAAGAGTACCCGATGGACAAGTTGAACGTCGTAGCAATCATTCCAGCACGGGGCGGAAGCAAGGGAATTCCCCGAAAAAACATCGTTCCCGTGGCCGGGAAGCCGTTGATCGCATGGTCGATCGAGCACGCCCTGGCCGCGCGCTTGGTCGGCGAGGTCGTGGTCTCGACGGATAGCGAGGAGATTGCGGCGGTGGCTCGCCAGTACGGGGCGAGAGTCGTCAACCGACCGCCGGAACTGGCTACCGATCAGGCGAGTTCGGAAAGCGCGTTGTGCGATGCGATCGATCAGATCGAGCGTGCCGACGGGCAACCGATCGACCTGGTTGTGTTTCTTCAGGCCACTTCTCCGGTGCGCGGCCCGGTCGATATCGACGGCGCGATCGAGCGGCTGTTGGACGCGGGCGCAGAAAGTTGTTTTTCGGCCTGTCCGCAGCACTTCACCGGCAGATGGAGAGAGTTGCCCGATGGCGGCGCGAAACCGATGAACTTCGAGCTGGGCCGACGTCCGCGTCGGCAGGAATACGCCGTCGAGTACCTGGAGAACGGAAGCATCTACGTCTTCCGTCCGCGACTTCTCCGCGAGACGGGGGCCAGACTAGGCGGCAAGATCGCCATCTACCCGATGGGCGTGCTCGAGTCGATCCAGATCGATTCCCCCGAGGATCTGGCCCTGACCGAGGAGGTACTGGCGATTCGTCAGCGCAGGACAGCCGCCCAATCCGGCATGTCCCGCTTGGCGGGAGTCGGATTGCTGGCGATGGATTTCGACGGCGTCATGACGGACAACTGCCTGTTCGTCGACGAGAGCGGCCGCGAAATGGTTCGATGTCATCGTGGGGACGGATGGGGAGTGGCTCGGCTTCGCGATGCAGGCATCGACATGGTCGTCATCTCGACCGAGACGAACCCCGTGGTCGCCGCACGATGCCGAAAGCTCAGCATTCCCTGCATCCAAAACTGCAGAAACAAACTGGCCGCGTTGAAGAACTTCGCTGAGAAGCGGTCCCTTGGGCCGGATCAGGTGGCGTTTATGGGCAATGACGTCAACGATTTGGAATGCCTGCATTGGGCGGGCATCGCCATCGTGCCTGCCGACGCTTGTCCTGAGGCAATCAGCCTAGCGAATTTGACAACCACACAGTGCGGCGGCGAAGGGGCGGTGCGCCAGGTCGCCGACTGGATTCTTGCTGTCCGACGCGCCGACAACACAAAGGACGAAGCACCATGACCTCGATGCAAGCACAAGCCGCAACCGTATTGCAGCTTCTGGAAACAGCCCAATTGGCAACGAAACTTGCCCATACCGTAGGCCCCGATTTGGAGGCCGCCATCGTCTTAATGGCAAATTGCCTGAAGGCCGGCGGTAAAATCCTCGCTTGCGGCAACGGCGGCAGCGCTGCCGAAGCCCAGCATTTCGCCGGCGAGATGGTGGGCCGATTCCTCTTTAATCGTCCCGCTGCCGCCGCAGTGGCTCTGAGCACGGATACGTCGATTCTCACCGCTCTGGGCAACGATTACGGCTTCGACACCATTTTCTCTCGGCAAGTGGAGGCGCTGGGCGCCGCCGGCGACGTCCTCTTGGGATTTACGACCAGCGGCGGCTCGCCCAACGTCCTGCGGGCCGTATCTGCGGCGCAAGAAAAGCGTATGAAAGCAATCCTCTTGATCGGGGCAAAAAGGCCTTCGGCCTTGGAGGCGTGCGACGTGTGCATTTGCGTTCCCTCCACGTCTACACCCCGCATCCAGGAGATGCACTTGGCGCTGATGCACGCAATGTGCGAAGGCGTCGAGAACCGGCTATTTTCGCCCCCAATTCAGACGCTGCCGGCAAACTGACCCCATTAATCACACCCAATTTAGGAGAAGCGACCCATGGCCAAGAAAGTGAAGATCGGTAATCGGCTGGTTGGCCCCGGCGAGTCCTGCTTCATCGTGGCTGAAATCGGCATCAACCACAACGGAAGCGTCGAGCTGGCCAAGAAGCTGATCTCTGCGGCCGCCGTGGCCGGATGCGACGCGGTCAAGTTCCAGAAGCGAACCATTGACGTCGTGTACACGCCCGAAGAACTGGCCAAGCCGAGAGAAAACCCCTTTGGGACGACCAACGGCGATCTCAAGCGAGGTCTAGAGTTCGATCGCAAAGCCTATGAGGAAATCGACAGTTACTGTCGGTCGCAGGGGATTATATGGTTTGCATCCTGCTGGGACGAGGGTTCTGTGGATTTCATCGAGCAATTCAAGCCGCCTTGCTATAAAATAGCGTCGGCTTCGCTGACCGATGACAACTTGCTCCGGTATCACCGCAAGACGGGCCGCCCGATCATCATCTCAACGGGGATGAGCACGCTGGACGAGATCGATCATGCTGTGCAGGTGCTGGGTAAGGATGACTTGATCGTCTTGCACTGCACAAGCACGTACCCATCGAAGCCCGAAGAGTTGAATTTGGCGGCGATCCACACGCTGTGCGAGCGGTATGGCGTTCCGGTGGGATACTCGGGGCACGAGGTGGGTCTGCAAACCACCGAAGCGGCGGTCGCATTAGGCGCCTGTTTCGTGGAACGCCACATCACACTCGACCGGGCCATGTGGGGAAGCGATCAGGCAGCCTCAGTCGAGCCGCAGGGAATCATGCGCATGGTGCGCGACATCCGAGTCATCGAGCAGGCCCTGGGCGACGGCGTAAAAGTGGTCTACGACAGCGAAGTGCCGATTCGCGGAAAACTCCGCAGAGTGTGAGACGCCGGTAGATACCATTAATCACGCGGACGCCAAGGCCAGCAAGCAGCAACACCGAAGAGTTATTTTCATCGATGCGAGTCCTTTGCTACGCCAATATGGCTTTTCACAGTCGCAGCCTGCTCCCGGTCATTAAGGAGTTGATCGAGCGGGGCGACGATGTGACGATGATTCGCAAAGGGTGGTACTTTTCCGAACAGCGAATCCGGAACCGGCCGCGAAGTTTCGGCGACGTCACTGCGGGGTCATTGCGGTTTGTGGCCGAGCAGTGTGGTTTGGATGTGTCCTTCGTGTCGCGAATTCGCTTTCTTCCTTGCATCGAGCGGTGGCGCATTCCCTCGCCGCGTTATTGCCGTAAGTATGATCTGCTGTTAGCAACCACCAAAGCATTTCCATGGCTCGACGGAATGGCCGACGCGAACCGACCGAGAATCGCGCTGCCTTACCAAAACTTTCTGCATGCCTATTGTGCGATTGATCCTTCGCAGCACTTTCCAGCAGGCTCGCCGCCCGAAGGTGACGCAGAAATGCAGTTGCTGGCCGCCTCGCTCGATGTTTCATATGTCGCGGTGGGCCTGCCATACCTTGACCGCTTCTACCAGTCCGCAACGCAGTCCACGCCAACCAACGGCGTCTTATTG
>CAYMQL010000153.1:0-1692 GCA_964392255.1 uncultured Planctomycetaceae bacterium
GTGAAATCAGGTGCGTGCAAGCACGCACCCTACGGATTTGGAGCTTTCCGCAACAGAAACTAATTTACAGCGACGCATTGCCGGCGGGGCCGGGCCGGTTTTTCGGCGGCTTTCAGCGCGGAACGGGCGGATGCTGTTGCGCCATCGGATAGAGCCGATACGCCCCGATCGATTCGCAGCGGCTGCGGCTTACGTCGAGATGCTTTTGCAGGTTCGGAATCTTGCGATCGAGCACTGCAATCACGTCGGACGGCCCAAGCGACGGCAGTTCCCAGGCGGAATACTGCTGAAGCCTCTCGGGCGTCAGGCCCGCGCGCAGCGTGGGATCGAGATAAAAAACCAGCGAACCGAGCCGCCCTTCGGCCACGATCAGCCGCGACGGCAGCCGGCCTTGCCGATTGAAATGCGCGGCGAGCGTTCGGGCGGAAAACGCTTCGGATAGTTGCGGCAGCACCAGCGCGATCACGACCAAAAACTGAGCGGCCACGCACAGAACGGCGGCGGCCATGACAGCCGACCATCGGCCGCTGCGCCAGAAAACCAGAGGCAACGGCGATACGGCCGCTGCAACGCCGACGGCCGTCCACTCGGGCCAGCCGAGCCGCACGGCGAACATCGCTTGCACAACGAGTACAACGGCCGGCAGCACGATCGGCCCGGTCCAAGAGGACGAGAGGAAGGTATTCGCCAGCGAGCGGCGGGCCGCGGGCGCAAGCGTGCCGTCGATCAAGCCTGCCCACGCCGTGGCGGCCAACAGCGCGATCGGCGGAAACGCCGGCAACAGATAGGTGGCCAGTTTCGAGCCGGCCAGCGCCATCAGCAGCGTCCAACCGATCAGCCAACACCACAAAAGCGTCGACGGCGCTGCGAGAGGTTTTGATTCTGCCCTCTCACTTTGGGAAACGGGACCGGAGGCAGATTCTCCCCTCTCCCTTTGGGAGAGGGGCCGGGGGTGAGGGCTGGCGTGTCGCGAGCGGCGAGAGAAAAGCATCGCTCGCCAGCAACGCGCCCTCACCCTAACCCTCTCCCAAAGGGAGAGGGGACCGGACCGGCAACGGCTCCGGTCGTTTCGCATCACGGCCGGCAGGTAGGCGATCCACGGCAATCCGCCGCCCAGTAGCACCGGCAAATAATACCACCAAGGCGTGTCGGCGTGCGGCTGCGAATCGCCGACCAGTCCGAGTACGTGCCGCTCGAAAAAGAAGTATCGCAGATAGTTCGGGTGTTGAGCGTTCATGGCGACATACCACGGCGTTGCGACCGCCGCCGCAATCAGCAGCACCGCCGCGCCTCGCAATGCCATGGCGAAAGTGATTCGCCGCACGATCAGCAGATAGAGGCCGAACGGCACGCCGACGGCGGCGACGCCGAAAAGTCCCTTGGTGAGCATGGCCAGCCCGACGCACAGACCCGCCCCAGCAACGCACGCGGCAACGGTCCGCCGCCGACCGGCGCGGTCGGCCTGCCAGAGCAGCAGAATCGCCAGATTAATACACGGGATGAGCGTTACGTCGTGCGAAGAGGCCTGGGCCAGCGCGGTTGGCAAGATGGTGGTTGCGTAGAAAATGCCGGCGATCAATCCCGGCGTGCGTCCAAACAGCCGCCAGCCCAAGAGTCCGGTGGTGATGGCTCCGAGCAGGCCGAACATCAGGCCGGGCAGGCGGACCGCGGCTTCGCAATAGCCAAAAAGCC
>CAYMQL010000153.1:1702-6251 GCA_964392255.1 uncultured Planctomycetaceae bacterium
CCGCAACGAGGCCGCTTGAAGCCAGAAGTTGAGGATCGGCTTGTCGAAAAACGGCTCGCCGAGAAATCGCGGCGTAATCCAATCGCCCCGTTCGACCATTTCTTGCGCGATCGAGGCGTGCAGCCCTTCGTCGGGATCGAGCAGCGGAAAGTCAAACGCCAACGGCAGGACGAACATCACCGCCGCCAGCGCGACGGCCAGCGCCGCCAGCGTCCGTTCCGGTTTGCCGGCGACGTCCGATCGTACGGAATCGCAGCTTGTCCTATTTTTACAGTGCAAGATGGTCAGTCATTTCGATTATTGATTGTCAGATAAATAATGTCGGGATAGCCGGGGGCGAACAGCCCCCGGAATGTGCGTGGACTGGCGGCTTCGCTCCGGGGGCTGTTCGCCCCCGGCTATCTTGACGCGACATATTTTCCTGAGACGCAATAAAGGATGCTTCCGCCGCACTCCTTCAGAACGCGGACGCATGCCGGCAAGACCGGGGCAACGAAGAGTTTAGTCGATATCGGGCGGGATGTACACAAGCATTCGATTTTGCAGAAGTCCAGCCCTACGGATAGACGCACTGGCGAATCAGAACCATCTGATAGCCGATCAGCAGCGCATAGAGGGCGACGACCGCGGGAATCAAATGGCCCACGCGAACCTGCGTGCCGAACAGGTAGAAGTTCTTGAAGATCAAGAGCAAGGGCAGGCCGACGACGGTCATCAAGATTTTGACCGATAGAAAAGGCTCGATGCCTCGGCTGATCAGCGGCTTCATCACCGGATTGATTTCCTGAAAGCCCTGGTCGAGCAGATGCCAGGTCAGCAGGGCGTCGGTCAGCGAGGCGGCGACCAGCAGCAGAATCAAAAGCAGAAGAGAGGCGGAAAAGCGATCGACGAAATAGGGCTGGCGGTGTTCGTCGGCGCGGCGATTCCGCTGGCGTCGGCCGGCCGGCGGCAACGCGGACCAAGGGCCGGTCGGCTCGCGCCGCCGGTCGGGACAGGTTCGCTGGTCGCAGTCGGCCGCCGGCGCAGATTCGGCGGCAATCTCGGGCAGATGAAAAAACGGGGTCATGGGCGTTGCGTTGTTGCGGGTTTCTTGGGATCAATACGCAAAGGTATCGGGCAAAGCGCTGGGATTCTCGGTCGCCAATTTCGGACGGGCGGTAATGTTCCAGGTCGTGTCGACCTGCTGTTCGTAGAGGACCGTATACGTACGCGGACCGGAAGCGGTGGTGACGGCCACGGCGTACGAGCTTCCGCTGGTTGGAAATCCGGATTCGAGGCGTTCGATCGCCTCGGCCAAGGCGAGGGCGCTGCCTTGGTCGCGTTCGGTTTGGCCCGCCCGGACGGTCGCGATTCGCATGACCGAAGCCACATGGCGCGAGGCGACGCCCAGCAACAGCATGAAGAGCATGCTGAACATCAGCACGGCCATCAGCGCGTAGCCGCGGCGTCGGGCGTTTCGCGGGGTCAGGGAACTCGGGCGTGTATGGTGCATGTGTTCGTAAGGTTTCGGAACGTAAAGGTCATCACGACGCGGAAGCTGTCGGAGCCTTCGGAGATGACCTGAAAATTGCTGAGGTGTTTGGCGACGGGAACTTCGGTCGAGGCGGTTTGATCTCCGCGGATCAGGGCGCCGTCTTGCATGCGATAATAGATGATGCGGTCTTCGGCGCTTGGGCCGCCGCTGGGTTCGGCGCCGCCGTCGAAGTAAAGCCAGAGTTCGGTGCCGCTGGCGTCGGCCCAGCCAACCCACTGCCACTGTTTCTTGCCTCCGAACCAGCCGGCCGGATTGTCGGTATCGCCGGGATCGTTCGGGTTGCCCGGGTTGGTCAAAGCGCCGCCGAAGTCGCGCGCGAGCGAGCCGACGGCCATGTCGGCTTCGCGCAGGAGTTCGGCGCGTACGATCAAATCGAGGGTGGGCCGGCAGGCGCCAAACCACGTCGATGAAAGCAGCAGGACCAGCAACGCCATGAGCATGCTGACCAGTGTGACTTCCATCAGCGTGAACGCGCGGCGGCGCATCGGGGCGGTCCTCATGGCACGTTCTGCGTGATCGAAACGTTGACGTTGATTTCTTCGCTGTCGAGCGACCGATGCATTGTGTTGACGGAGACGTCGTTTTCGATCGGCACGATTCGGGCACCGTCGGCCGCGAGCTTTCCGGCGACCTGGCCGAACAGAACGACGTCGACGCTGCCGTCGCGGACGTAGCGGGTTTTCAAGATTTGCCAGAAGCGGCCGGCGGAGTCGGTGTCGCCGGCGGGCGCATTCTGCTGGTTGACGGCGGCGGGGTCGGGGTCGAGCCGCGTCGCGCCGTCGAACACGGCGTATTTGGCCGCGTCGGTAAGATCGGCGACCGGCGTCCAGGTCACCTCGATCCGATACCAGCCGTCTTCGACGTTGTTGAAGGTCCAGCGGGCGACCTCGGCGGTGGGCTCGGGCGGCGGTTCTTCCGGCGCAGCACGCAGCCGGTAGTCGCCTTCGAAGGCCGTCGCGTCGGTCACGGTCGTCCATTCGGTCGGAGTCGTCTCGGCGTATCCGTCGTCGCCGTCGTCGTAGTCGAGCACGGGTAAAGAGACGGATTTGGGGGCGGGGGGCGTCGAGGCGACGTACGCGCCGGCGCCGAGCTTGCGCTGCCAGATGTTCTCCGATGGGGTCAGGTACCAATCGCCTTTGACGGGTTGCCGGTTTTCCAGCGAGGCGATCGTCTTGGAATACATGACCAAGAGCGGGAACAGGCCGGAGAGCGAAATCGCAAAGATGCACATGGCGACTTCAAACTCGAGCAACGAAAAGCCGCGCCGCCTATTGCGATCCCGTGTGAGGCGTGCGGTGCAGCGCGGCGGTCGTGCGGTGAACTGTCGCATAAGGGGCGATGCGTACGATTATTGGAAGCCCGGCGTGATGGCGCTTTGGCCGCTGGCGGCGATCGTGCCGGAGACTTCGCCGTTTTGATCGATCGAATAGGTCCCGCTCCAATAGGTGCTGTCGATTCGGCTGGCGGTACACTCGAAGGTGGTTTCGTCGGCGTCGGTCATGCCGTAGGAGTAGCCGTTGGTGGTTTGCGTAATTTCAGGCGACAGGAGTCCGATCGATTGGAGCAGGCTCAGGTTGTCGGTATAGGTGTGGTATTCGAGCCAGTAGAGGCGCTGGGCCGACCAGATGGCGCGGAGATTGGCGGCGGCGATGTCGGCTCGGGCCTGTTCAAGCGTTCTTTTGTACGACGGAACGCACATCGACAGGAGAATTGCGACGATTGTCAGAACGACCATCACTTCCATGAGGGTATAGCCGCTGCGGCCGGAACGGCGCGGAACGTGGGAAGCGGCGTTGCGAAGCGTGGCGTTCATGCGAGCCTTAGTGGACTTTTCCGGCCATTTCGAACATGGGCAAATAAATCGAGAGCATGAGCCCGGCCACGGTGGTGCCCATTCCCAAAATGATCGTCGGCTCCATCAGTTTGGTGACTTTTCCGATGAGGCTTTCCATTTGTTCTTTGTAGTAGGGAGCCATTTGTTCCATGACGGGCGCGAGTTGGCCGGACTCTTCGCCGATGCGAACCATGTTCGAGATCATCGTGGTGAAAAGCCCGGTTTCTTCGAGCGAGGCGGCCAGCGGACGGCCGGCGGCCACGCGATTCTGAACGCGTTGGAGGGCGTCGCGGTAAATCGGATTGGTATGGAAGACGCCTTCGAGCACCGACAATGTTTCGAGCATGGGGATGCCGCTTTTCAGCAGCAGCGAAATATTCGAGGCGAAGCGGTACATGGCCGCCTGGACGACCAACTCGCCGATCATGGGGACGCCGATGGCGATGCCGATGATGCGGCGCCGGCCGCGGTCGGTCTTGTTGTACAGTTTGAAGGCGGTGACGATTGCGGCGACGCCGCCGACGATGAAGATGCCGTACTTAACGAGAAAATCGGACATGTCGACGACGAACTGGGTCATCGCGGGCAGTTCGGCGCCGAGGTCTTTGAACATTTTGGCGAACGTGGGAACCACCATCCAGAGCATTGCGGTAACGGCCAGCACGGCGACCACGATCAAAATGATCGGATACATCATGGCGCCGGATATTTTGCGCTGGGTTTGGCGGGATTCGCGGATTTGCTGGCTCAGTTCGGTCAGAACGAGCGCCATTTGTCCGGTGATTTCGCCGGTTCGGATCACCTCGATCCAATGGTGTTGGAAAATGTTGGGGTGATTGGCGGCGGCGGCGTTGAACGAGCTGCCCGAGGCCACGGCCATGGCGATTTTTTCGAGTACCGTTCGCATTTTGATGCTCTGACTTTGATCGGCGGAGATTTCGATGGCTTGCAACAACGGCGTGCCCGAGGCGATCAGCGTCGAGAGCTGATGAAAGAACGTGAGCTTGTCGTCCATGCTAGCACCCTTGTGGGGCTTGCTGGAGACACGGGCTCGAGCGATAAACCAATCTTCAAACGCCACGTTGAGAAACCTCGATTGCGAACGGTTGTTTACTCACCCTCGCTGGAAGCGACGGTCAGAACTTCTTCCAAGATGGTAATGCCCTCGCGGTGTTTTTGAA
>CAYMQL010000154.1:0-6223 GCA_964392255.1 uncultured Planctomycetaceae bacterium
TTAGGATTGGGTGCCACTGGCTATGCCAGTGCTTTGCTTGGCCGTCCGCTGGAAATCTGGCACTGGCATAGCCAGTGGCACCCTAAATCTTAACTGCGACAAAGCTCTAGATGCGCAGGGGCGCATACAAGGCTTCAGGAGACGTGTTGATGCGGCAGAAATCGGAAGCGGAGGTTGTCGGCGGCGCGACCGGGACGCCGTTGGAAGCGGCCATTCGGCAGAAGACGGCTAAGATCGGCGTAATCGGGCTGGGCTATGTCGGGCTGCCGCTGATTCGGACCTTTGTCGCCGCCGGGTTTCGGACCCTCGGCTTCGACGTCGATCCGGAGAAGGTCAAAAGCCTGCAAGCGGGCCGGAGCTATATCGAGCATATCCCTTCAGAGTGGATCGCGCGTTGCGTGAACGAGGGGACTTTTTCGCCGACGGCCGACATGGCCCGGCTGGCCGAAGCCGACGCCTTGCTGATTTGCGTGCCGACGCCGTTGAATCAGAGCCGCGATCCCGACTTGATTTACGTCGAATCGACGGCCCGCGAAATCGCCGCCCGGCTGCGGCCGGGCCAACTGGTCGTGCTGGAGAGCACAACCTATCCGGGCACGACGCGCGACGTGGTGTTGCCGATCCTTGCGGCGACGGGACTGGCGCTGGGCCGCGATTACTTTCTGGCCTATTCGCCCGAGCGCGAAGACCCGGGCAATCCGGATTTCACCGCCGGCAACATTCCGAAGGTGGTCGGCGGGGCCGAGCCGGTGAGCCGCGATCTGGCCGTGCAGCTTTATCGCCAGGGCGTGCCGCAGGTGGTTCCGGTGCGCAGTTGCGAGGTGGCCGAGGCGTGCAAGATTCTCGAAAACTCGTACCGCGCGATCAACATCGCGCTGGTGAACGAATTGAAGATGCTTTTCGATCGGATCGACATCGACGTGTGGGAGGTCATCGAGGCGGCGAAGACGAAGCCGTTCGGTTTTCAGGCGTTTTATCCGGGGCCCGGCTTGGGCGGACACTGCATTCCCATCGATCCGTTCTATCTGACCTGGCTGGCGCGGTGCCACGGCATGACGACGCGGTTCATCGAGCTGGCCGGCGAGATCAACACGGGCATGCCGCGTTACGTGCTCGACCGTCTGACGGCGGCGTTGAACGATCGGGGCAAGGCCCTGCGCGGAAGCAAAGTGTGCGTTCTGGGCGTGGCCTATAAGAAAGACGTCGACGACCCGCGCGAAAGCCCCGCTTTTGTGCTGATCGACTTGCTGCAAAAGGGCGGCGCCGCGGTTTCGTACAACGATCCGCACATTCCGAAGCTGCCCCAGGGGCGGCACTTTAAAATCGCGATGGAAAGCACTCCGCTGACGGCGGAGCAGCTCGCCGAACAAGACTGCGTGCTGATCGCCACGGACCACTCGGCCTACGACTACGATTTCATCGTGCGGCACGCGCCGCTGGTGATCGACACGCGAAACGCCACGAAAAACGTTCGCCAGGGGCGCGAAAAGATATGCAAAGCGTAATGAGACTGGCATGTCTCGCTTATTTACTGCTGCTGACCGCGCTGCTGTTGGCGTCGGATCCGCTGTGGCTGGTGCGGGTGCATGGCGAAACGCCCGGGCTCGTGCGGACGCTTCAGCCGGTGGTGCATTTGTTGGGTTTTTTCGGGCTGAGCGTGCTGGCGCTGATGGCGCGTTGGCCGGTTCCACGTTGGGCGGTGGCGGGATTGCTGACCGTTTACGCCGGGCTGACCGAGGTGCTCCAAGAGTTGTTTCCGCCGCGCACGGCTGAGTGGGCCGATTGGTTTCAGAATCTGGCCGGCATCGCGGCCGGAACGCTGGCGTGTTGGGGCGCAGCCGCGGCGATTTCCGCCGTCGCCCGACGTCGGGCGGCGCGTCGAGGAAAACGTATCGGCGATGCGTCGGAGAATTGGGGGATGATGCAGCGCGTCGCGTCGCGCGGGACTGCATTGGGCCCATCATGGTGGATTTGAGCGACGCTGCGGCAGATTGGCTTTCCATTCGACCAAGGAATGCGAGGTGCTCCACGTGAGAACGCTGAATATTCGACTTGCCGCCGTTTTGTTCGTCATTGTCGTCGGCGGCGCCGTCGGCGTCTATTTCCTGCACCGCTATCAGATCACGCGTAACGCTTACGTGTTTCGCGAGATTTCGGAGCAGGCCGAGCAGGAGGCGAAAGAGGCGGCGGAGCAAAAGAATTTCGACGCCGAGCAAAAAGCCAATGAGCAGGCGATCAAAAATCTCGGCTGGTACGTCGCACTGAAGCCGGACGATCTGGACGCTCTCGAAAAACTGTGCATGCTTCTGGCCGATCGGTCCGACCTGTTCGTGGCCAATAAGATGCCGGACACGCGGGTGTTTGGGCAGGCGTTCGGCCGGCTCGAGAGCCTGCTGCGCACAGACCCGGCGCGGTCGAAAGCCCGGCGGCGGCTGGTCGATCTGGCGATGTCGCCGGCCTTCCAACGCTATCAGGACGCGAAAGATCACTTGCAGGATTTTTTGCTGCCCGAATCGCCGAAGGATCCGGAACTGCTTGAGTTGCTGGCGCGCTGCAACGTATGACAGCGCGAAATCGACAAAGCCGTCGAGAACAATAAAAAAGCCATAGAGTTACATACAAAAACGATAGAGGCGTATACCAAGCTGGCGGGCGTTTTGCGGTATCATTCGGCCGGCGGGAGCAACGTCAAAGAGGCCGACCTGTGGATGAAAAAACTGGTCGACGCGAATCCAACGTCGGCGCGCGCCCATACGCTTCGGGCAACTTATCTGCGCGATCAGGAGGAGAACGACCAGGCGATCGCCGAGGTGGAAGCGGCGTTGAAGCTGGCCCCCGACGATCGCGACGCGCTGTGGCTTGCGGCGGCTTGCTACATCGAAAAGGGCAACCTGGACGTCGCCCGCGATTACGCGAACCGGGCGCTGAAAAATCATCCGAAAGACATCGACCTGTACTCGACGCTTGCCGAGATCGAGTGGCGAGCCGGCGACGAGGCCAAGGCGTTTGCGACGATCGAACAGGGGCTCAAAGTCACGGGGCGCGATCCGCAATTGCTTTGGAACCTGGCCAATTTGATGATCGGCTCCGGCAAGACCAAGGATGCGGAAAAACTTCTCACCGAACTGCGATCGACCGATTATCCCAAACCGATGATCGATCTGCTCAGCGCGCGGGTCGACTATGTGCAGGGGCGTTGGCTGGCGGCCCGAAAGGGATTCGAGGCGATCCGCACCCGATTGGCCTCGCGGCAACTCATGCAGGTGGAAACCTGGATCGGCGATTGTTATGGGAACCTCGGCGACCGGGACCAGGAGATCGAGGCGTACAACCGGGCGCTGATGATCGACCGCTTTTACGCGCCGGCCCGGCTGCAACTGACGCGGGCGTTGTTGGTCAGCGGCAAGATCGACGAGGCCATTGAACAGTATCGCGAATTGGGACGCAACAGAAAACTGGCCAGCCGCGGGATCATTCCGTTGGTGGAGATGGTCTTTTTGCAGACGCTTAAGAAACCGGCATCGGAGCGCGACTGGGAGGCCGTGGAAACGCTGATTCGCGAGGCCGAGAATACGAATGCCGACCCCGTCAAGGTCCCGATTCTGCGAGCGCGGCTTTTGATGGCTCAGAATCGCGCGGCGGAGGCCGAGGACTTGTTGCGGGCGGCGTCGGCCAAAAATCCGCAAAGCGTGGAATTGCGCACGATGCTGGCCTCGCTGTTGTCGGGCGAAAAAGATTGGGAGAAAGCCAAGGACGCAGTCCAGGAATTGCATGCCGCGTCGGGCGATTCGGTCGAGCATCGTTTGGCGCAGGCTCAGCTTCTGCTGCGCCAGGACCGCGAGAACGCGAAGGAGCCGTTGCACAAGTTGGCCGAGGGCGTCGATGCTTTTTCTGAAGCCGATCGGCTGCGCCTTTGGGGCGGTTTGATGGCGGCGGCCGTCGAAGTGAACGATATGGAGCAGGCCAAGCGGCTTGGCGACCAAATTCTTGCGGCCGACCCGGACAATGTGCAAGTGCGCCATAAGATGTTCGAAACGGCGATGCGCGCCGGCGACATTCCTGAAATGGAACGCACGTTGAAGGATATCGAGAAGGTTGCCGGGCGCAATGCCTATTGGTGTTTTGGCAATGCGATGCTGTTGACGGTGCAAGCCACCGGCGACGACGCGGATGAAAAGCTGACGCAGGCGTTGCGGTATTTGCGACAGGCCCGTGAACTGAGCCAAAATTGGCCGCCCGTCCCGCTTCTGATGGCGCGGATTTACGATCAGCAGGGCAGAACGGACCAGGCTCTGGAAGAGTTTCTCAAGGCGATCGATTTAGGCGACGCAAACCCGGCGACAGTCGAGCGAGCGGTTCAGATTCAGTTCCAGAAGCAACGGTTCGACGACGCTGAGCGGCTGTTGCAAAACTGGGAGAAGAAGGAACTGCGTTTTTCGTCGAACATGAACCGCGCGCGGGCGGAAATCGCGTTGAAAAAAGGAAATTTTGATCGGGCTCTCGATTTGACGCGCAAAGGGGTTTCGCCGGAATCGAAAGATTTTCGCGAACAGGTGTGGTTGGGGCAAATGCTGAATCTGCTCGCCCAGCAGGCCAAAACCGAGGGCCGGACGGAACAGAGCAAAACGCTTACGGCCGAGGCCGAGCGGGCGTTGCGGCCGAGCGTCGTTCTGGAGCCTGCCGCGGCGTCGGCCTGGATTGCGCTGGTGCATTTTCTGAATGCGTCGGACGCGACCGACGAGGCCCGAAAAGCGATCGACGAAGCCGCCGGCAAGATTCCCGCAAAACAGGCGTCGTTGGCCGTCGCGCAGTGTTATGAAGTGATCAAGAGCAACGAAAGCGCGGCCAAGCAGTACGCAAAAGCCCTGGCCGAGGCCCCCGACGATCCGAACGTGATTCGGGCCGTCGCCGATTTCGAGCTTCGGATGAACCGGGCATCGACGGGCATCCCGCTCTTGGAGCGGTTGATCGACGGCAAGGTCGGCGCTTCAGAAGCCGACATGGCTTGGGCACGGCAACGTCTGGCGCTGATTCTCATTCAACGCAACGACGTTGCAAGCCGCGATCGGGCGCGAAAGTTGGTCGAGGCCAACCTCAGCAGCAATCAGGCCACTGTGATGGACCGGCGGCTGAAGGCCGGGCTCGACTCTGCGGATCCGCTGGCTTCTCGCCGCCAGGAGGGAATTCGCGAGTTCGAGAAGATGATTCAAGACCGGGTGGCCACGCCCGACGACCGCTTTGCGATGGCGCGGTTGTGCCTTGCCGCGGGCGATTGGGTGAAGGGTCGAGAGACGCTTCGCAGCCTTGTGGCCACGCACGGCGACCAACCGCAGTATCTTGGGGCGTTTGTGGCCGCACTGTTGGAACACGGCGAAACGTCGACCGCCGAGCGCTATCTCGAACGTCTGGAAAAGGTTTATCCCAATCAGTACGTTACGATAGCGCTGCGCACCGACGCCTTGGTGGCCAAAGACAAGCCGCACGAGGCCTTCGAGCTGTTGAAGGCTTTTCCCAACACCCCCGACATGCAGCCGGCCGATCGAAAGGTGCGGCTCCGGCTGGCCGCCGAAAAGCTCGAACGGCTCAGCGTCGTACTCGCAAAACGCAAACAGACGACGATGGCCGATCTGTATCTGAAGGAGGCCGAACGGCTGACCAAGGCCTACGTCGACGAAAACATCAGCCAGGAGTGGGTTCTGGTGGCGTTTTTGGCGCGTCAGGGGCGCATCGACGAAGCCTTGGAGCTTTTCGGCCGCACCTGGGACAGCAACAACGTCGCGCTGCTTTCGTACGTCTATTGGAGTTTCGTCGAAAACAACGAACTCGGCAGTCTGCAATTGCAGCGGCTTGCGCAGACGATGCAGAAGGCCCTGATCCAATACGAGCGGCCCGCCGCGTTGCTGATGGTTATGGCGGATTTGTACAGCCGGCAGGGCCGTTACGACGATGCGGAGAAGATGTACCGCGCGATCCTTGAGCAAGAGCCCGCCAACGCAAACGCCATGAACAACCTTGCCGTATTGTTGGCCCTGCGCGGCGACAAAGCCGACGAGGCTTTGAAGCTGATCAACGAGGCCGTCAAGATCGCCGGGCCGCTGGGGGCAATTCTGGATTCTCGGGCGACGGTGTATCTCGCGCTGGGGCAGGCGGACAAAGCGCGAAAGGACATGGACGACGCTGTGGCCGATTCGCCGACGCCCGTGCGGCTTTTCCACAAGGCGCA
>CAYMQL010000155.1:0-6222 GCA_964392255.1 uncultured Planctomycetaceae bacterium
CTCTTGCACGTACAATGAGGAGGGACATCTTTCATCCGGGCTCGTTCATATCCGGACCGGCAATTTCGCTGCCTTTGCAGTAAATCCACCACTGGCGAGACTGGTTGCAGCCTTACCTTTAGCCTCTCTGGAGACGAGGTCCTTTAAACCGTTCTCGGTTGGCAATGCAACGCTGATTCGTCAGCGGCAGGAATACGTGGCCGGACGACGCTTCCTTGAGGAGAATCTGAAATGCTGGGCGCGCTATTTATGGATCGCCCGCACATCCTGCATGATCTTTGCATTGGCCGGTTCAATACTCTGCTATTGTTGGGCTGACCAATGCTATGGCGGTTCTGCTGGCATCATCGCAGCGGCATTGTGGGCAGCGTGCCCATGCCTTCTGGGCCATGGCTGTCTGGTGGGCTCCGATCTTCCGGGAGCAGCCGTAGGCACAGCGGCGATATACTGTTTATGGCGGTGGTTGAGGAGGTCGAAGTGGCTTGAGGCAATCCTTGCTGGAATCGTATGGGGGCTGGCTGAACTGTGCAAGTTCACGCTGTTGGTCTTCTACCCGTTGTATCTGGCGCTTTGGGTCGCCTATCGAGTACCTGAGTGGAAAGCAATGGTGTGGCGCGACTGGTTGCGACAAGGCGTAATGCTCGCTGTTACGCTAATAGTCAGCGTCTACACCATCAACTGCGGCTATCTGTTCGAGGATACGTTCACGCCGTTAGATAGCTTTCGGTTCCAGTCGGTGTTGCTGACCGGCTGCGATTCACTCGAAGTCGTTCCAATAGAGGGAGCGAACCGCTTTGCCGGTACGTGGGTGGGGAATCTGCTCGTGCCGCTGCCGGCTAATATGGTGCGAGGCATCGATACGCAACGATACGACTTTGAGCGCGGCTTGTCGTCCTATCTTCGCGGCGAGTGGGCAGACCACGGATGGTGGTACTACTACCTCTATGCACTTGCAATCAAGATGCCGCTGGGGACGTGGTGCTTGCTGGCGTTGGCGGTGGGAATGAGCCTGCGGCAGTGGATAGGGGCTAGTGGTCAGTGGCCAGTGGCCAGTGGCCAGAAAAGTGGCGAGGCACAGCTCTCACCCTCGGCCCCTCTCCCGGAAGGAGAGGGGAAAGCTAGCGTGCCCACACCCCCGGCCCCTCTCCCAAAGGGAGAGGGGTATTGTGATTTGTCGGCCGCTAAGGGCAAGGGGGCGATTACGTGGCGGGATGAAATGGTTGTGCTTGTGCCGGGGCTGGTGATTCTGGCTTTTGTGAGTAGTCAGACGGGGTTTTCGGTTCATTCGCGGTACATCATTCCGGCACTGCCGTTCTTCTTCGTTTGGATGAGCAAAGTTGGGCGAGCGCTAGAGAGAGGCCCTCACCCCTTGCCCCTCTCCCAAAGGGCGAGGGGACCTGTTAGCTGGCTTCGCAGTCGAAGGCAGCCGGTGGTGGCGGTGCTGGTCATTATCTTTCTTACGTGGTCGGTCGGCAGTAGCTTGGCCGTGTATCCACACAGCCTTTCGTATTTCAACGAATTGGCAGCCGTGTTGCCGACGCCGGCGGATGCTTCATATCCGCGGCCGAAAAAGGGGACAGGTACAATATGTGCTGAGCACCCTCCGGGCCGTTCCGGCAAATTGAACCAGTCCCCTTTTTCTGCCCTTTGGGCAACCTTGGCGTCATGGCCCAGCGCCGGGCCGCGCAACGGACCTCGCCATCTTTTGGATAGCAACATTGACTGGGGCCAAGACCTTTTCTACTTGAAAGACTGGCTCGATGCGCATCCCGAAGCAAAGCTCGACGGTCTGGCAGTCTGGGGATCGTATCCGCCCACTCTGGCAGGCATTCCCGAAACGCCAATGCCTCCCACCGATTCGGGCACCGGCCCTAAACCCGGCTGGTATGCCGTCAGCGTGAACTACATCTACGGCCGCGACCGCCAGTACCGATACTTCTTGAACTTCGAGCCGGCGGCAATGGCCGGCTATTCCATCTACATCTACCACATCACCACTGACGAAGCGAACCAGGTTCGTAGGGAACTCGGCTTGCCCGAATTGGATGAAGGGGGCGAAGGTGGGAACGAAGGACCGACGGACAACGGATAACCGACAACTGAAGACTGACGACCGAGAACTGAGGACGTATTCTCTTGTCTTATGAGGAGTCTCGATGATGAGCGGCGCAGCGCGCGATTGTACGTCCCACGGGCAGTCTGCTGGCGATCTTTCTGGGCGGGTGGCGGATCGTTTGCCGCGATGCAAGCGTGCCTTTACGCTGGTGGAATTGATCGTGGTGGTGGCAGTCATCGGCGTTTTGGGGGCACTGCTGCCGCCGGCGGTGCAGGCTGTGCGGGAGTCGGCCCGTCAAAAACAGTGCGTCAACAACCTCAGACAGATCGCGTCGGCCTGCCTTGCCCACGAGTCGGCGCATCGGTTTTTTCCGACGGCCGGTTGGGGCTATGAGTGGGCCGGACAGCCGAATCGCGGCTTCGGCGCGGCGCAGCCCGGCGGCTGGCTGTACAACATCCTTCCCTACATGGAACTGAATTCCCTGCACGACCTGGGCATGAATGAATCGGACGTCGTCGCTTGCCGTCGCGAGTACGAGACTCGTTTGGCGACGCCCGTGGCGGCTTATTATTGTCCCGCCCGCCGCCCTCCGGCCGCAATTCGGTTTAACCCTCCGATCCGATGGGCCTTTCGCGGGTGCGATGCCGTCGGGGAGCTGAACACTCCGGCCACGGCGCGGAACGATTACGCGGGGTCTGGCGGCGATTTTATTTGGGATGAAGCCTATGGCGCTACCCGAAGCAAGATGACCGCGGCGAAGTGCGATGCTTGGACTCGCGGGGAGTGGGCCTCGGCGTCTGGCACGTATGGCACGGGCGTCTTCGTTTGCCACTTCAACGCAACGACGGCCGATATCGCCGACGGCGCGAGCAACACCCTGTTGGCCGGCGAAAAGTTCCTCGACACCGACCACTACTTCTCTGGTTTGGACGGCAGCGATGACGGCGGTTGGGATTCGGGCCATGATCCCGACACGTTGCGGTTTTCCGGCTTGGCGCTGGACCGGCAAGATTCTCGCGGGTACGCGGATGGTTGTTGCCAGCCGCTGCAAGACCGGCCCGGCTACAACGGCAAATTCTATACGACGACGTGGGGCCTTGAGTTTGGCTCCGCACATCCCAATGGTTTCAACATGGCGTTTTGCGATGGCGCGGTGCGCCCGCTGAGCTATTCGATCGACCTCAAGACCCTGCAACTCTTGGGCAACCGTGCGGATAAGACGCCCGTTGATGTCAATAAGTTGTGAGATGGTCATAAACCCGGTCCCTACAGGCAGGACCTACGATGAACGTCAAACTGGTTATGGTCGGCGACGAGGACACCGGAGTGGAAGTTCCCATTTCGACGCCGAGCTTCTTCATCGGTCGAGACGACAAGTGCGACCTGCATCCGAAAAGCCATCTGGTCGGCGGCGTGCATTGCATGATCGCGGTTGGCAACAACTCGATCACCCTGGAAGACTGCGGCGGCGCGGTCGGCACGTTTGTCAACGGGAAGAAAGTCCAGCAGCGATGCGAATTGAAGAACAACGACCGGGTCAAGATTGCCACGCTGGAATTTGAGGTCCGGCTGACGTCTGGCGACGCGGTCCAGAAGAATCGCAAGCCGGACTACTCGCGGGATGCCATGCTCCTCGGGTCGGCGGCGTTTCAAAACGCCTTCCCCGGTGCGTCTGCGGCCAGCGGATCGACAACGCACAGTACGCAGGACCAGCGGGCGAAAAAAAAGCCTCCGAGCAAGACCGACAGCGAACAGGCCGCACGAAAAGCCGAATGGGATGGCGTTGACTTGCTGATTCTGATGGCCGTCGGCCCACTGGCGGTCATCGCGCTGGCTTTGTTGTTTCCGGTCGAGTCGTGGAAGGAATTGTATAGTGTCAAGCAAATGTGGTGGTGGCTGCGCACGCAGGGTTGGCAAATGCAATGGATACGATGGGGAGCGCCGGCGATACTCGTAATCGTGTTGGGTATCTTGCTTTTTATTCGTACGCGAAAAGAATCGGCGAGGTCCAAACGTGAGTAATCCAACGAAAACTCAATCCGAACTGGCCAAGATCGACCTTGTGTTAATCGGGGCCGCCCTTGCCCTGGTTGTTGTTGGCGTGCTGCTCGCATTGCTGTCGCCGGCATGGTGGGGCTGGTATCTCTGGGTTCTGGACGTGCGAGTCTGGCCGCCGTGGAAGTGCATTGGCGCAGCCGTGATCGTGGTGCAAAGCGTGCTGGTAATCTGGTATTGGCCGGACAAGTGACCCGGATTGAGCCAATGACAAGGAAAACGGCCCCATTCACATGGATCGACTGGCTGTTGTTGTTGGCAATTGCAGTTTTGTCGGTTCAGTTGCTAGTGATGCTTCTCGGGCCGGCGGTTGAGGCATGGCGCAACCGTCCTCGGCCCGGAGTACAAGTTCCGCAGCAGTGTCTTGTGGAACAGGGCGGCGGCAAAGACGCGGCAAAGATTCCCGTTGGCTATCTGCTCTATTTGCCATCGGAGTATAACAGAACCGCCAAATGGCCGTTGGTCGTGTATCTGCACGGGGCTGGATCGCGCGGACAAGACCTGAAACTTGTGCGGCGCGAGTGGCTGCCCGCCCAGATCGTGCGTGGCAAGCAATTCGATTTCATCCTCCTTTCACCCCAATGCCCAGCACATTCAAGTTGGTCGCCGGAACTTGTTGTCGGATTGATTGAAAAGATCAGCAAGTCGTTCTCCGTGGATCAAGATCGCGTATATTTGACGGGCCAGAGCATGGGCGGTTTCGGCACTTGGGCAACAGCAAGTCACGATCCGGGCCGTTTCGCGGCAATTGCGCCCGTATGCGGCGGCGGCGATCCGCAACAGGCGGAACGGCTGAAAAACATGCCCATTTGGGCGTTTCACGGGGCAAAAGACAACGTGGTTCCGCTCGAAGCAAGCGAGCAGATGGTAGATGCCGTGAAGAAGTGCGGGGGACAAGTTCAATTCTCCGTGCTTCCCAACGCCGGCCACGGCATTTCGGAAGCGACCTACGGAGATGGACAACTCTACAAGTGGTTGCTCTCCCATCGGCGAACCCCGGCGACAGCGTCAACAGAAATAGATTGATTGCAGGTTGTTTTAGCAGGCTGCGCGATTCCGCCAAATCAAGGACAATGTTTATGACGACCACGGCTTTCATTCTTGTGGGTGTTTTGTTGGCCGCACAGCCCGGCCGACCAGTTTCACAGGCCAATCAGCAGCAGGCATCACAAGGAAATGGGCAGCCTGTCAGCAAAGCCAGTCAGCCCCCTAGAACCAACAGAAGTCCAACGAAAACCGACAGCCGATTCGCCGGCCTTTTCCAGGTGCATGAATACCGCTACGGCAAGCAACCCAAACAGCGGCTGCTGCAATACCAACTCTTTGTGCCCTATCCTCAAAAGCCAGGCGAGTCCTATCCGTTGCTGGTTTGGCTGTACCACAATGACCGCTTCACCACGGATCACCTTACAGGCATACTCCGTGATCTTCACCGGATCGAAAAATATCGCTTCTTCATCGTCGCTATCCCGTGCCCATCGCCAGAAGGCGACTGGTTTTCAAGCGTTGGCGCTTCGGACTTCACGACGGCCGACGGGGCGTTGTCTTTCGAGATCGTTCAGAAAGTAATGCGAGAGCAACCCGTGAACCCCGACCGAATCAGTGTGATCGGCATTTCAAGGAGCGGCACAAGATGCTTTGAAATGGCCTCACGCTATTCTGAACTACTTGCATCCGCCGTACCGATGGCCTCGGCAGGCGTCGATTTATCTCGGGTGGCGCAATTAGCGAATCTTCCAATTTGGGCATTTCACAGCCGCGAAGATACGCTCACTACCCCAGAGCGTGTCGTGCAAACTGTGTCAGCAGTAAAACAGGCTGGCGGCAATATCCATCTAACGTTCTTGCCATCGGACCAACATGACTGCCGAAAAGATGTGTTTGGCGGGTACGACATCGTCCAATGGATGCTGTCGCAACGGCGTGGGGCCTATGTTTGCTGGACTCCGCCCGGCTGCAATCCGTGGCGGTGGTGGCATATCGTTGCAGTTCCCGTTTTGTTTCTCGGCATTGTTCGTTTGACGTGGTTCATCAAACAGAAACGGCGTCAGGCGTAAGGCCCCAAGTACGTTCAGGCCGGCTGAGTGATAACGTCTGTATTTATACGCACA
>CAYMQL010000156.1:0-2621 GCA_964392255.1 uncultured Planctomycetaceae bacterium
TGGATGCGGCATGCTGTAATACAATGCGGCGGAACCAAAGAACGGGACGATTTGCGCCGCGGCCGGGTTTGTGGCGACCCAATCCGCCCCGGCGGTCAACTGCAATTCCGTCCGGACCCAAACCTGGCGCAGCCCGGCCTTGGGGCCGTAAATGCCCTGCACCCAGGACAAATTCATCCAAGCCGTCGTGCCGGCCTTGAAGCCGGCCCAATCGTCGGCCGAGGGGCGCAGCCGCGTCTCGAACCGCACGGCCCCGCGCCGCGTCGACGGATCGTCGCCCGACGGACTGGTCGAGGCCGCACGCAGCAGATCGGTCAGCACCGCAACTTTCGTCGCCGAGGCACGTTTCAGCGAGCCCAACGCGATTTGCCAGCCCGCAAGATCGTCGGCCGCCGGCACGGTGCGCGTGTCCGTCGGCGCCGTCATCTCGACAAGCTGGTTGGGATGGTCGGGAGCGGGGCAGTAAATGACCAATTCGTCGTAACGAGGCAGCCCCGCCGGATTGGCCGCCGCCCCGCTGGGATGCCAAACCACAAGCGTATCCGGATATCGGTAGCCGCCGACGGTTTCGGCAACGACCAGGCAGCCGGGAAACAGGTCGTTGGCCGTCGCCTGGCTGACGTTTTGGGCAATCCGATCGAGCACAACCCGGGCGTGCTGCGTGGTCGCGCCGTAGCCTTCGCTGTACTCGAAGCTCTGTTGCACGGAACGGCTCAGCCCGCCCAGCGCCGCGGCGACCATCAGCATAATCATCATCGCCACGAGCAGTTCGACCAGCGTCATCGCGCGGCGGCGCGAATCAACGCGCCCGACGACCCGGCGGCGGCGAGATTCGTTTTTAATCGACTTGCAACGGTGCGACATAAGCGACCACGCGGCGGATGTTCGCCAAAACGATGGGACCGGACTTCGGATCGTTCGCAACCACGCGCACCTCGACCATGCGGTAATCGCTGGTCTGGCCGGCCGGCAGGCGCGTGGTCAGGTCCGACTCGCTGACATAGTACACGTCGACCTCCTGCCGCCAGTTTTGCAGAAAGGTCGGGCTGCACCAAAATGTTGGGTTTCGCTCGCCGCCCTGGCCGTTGTCCTTGCCCAACTCGATTCCGTAAAGGTCCTTCGGCGGCTGGCAGCGATAGCCGTAAAAATCGTCGACGTCATCGAACAGCAGCCGGGTTCCGGCGGCCGATTCCGAAGCGTTGGGGCCCGGCACGGCGTCATAAGGACTTCCGCCGAGTTCCATGTAACGGCAGCCGACCGCTTCGTCCATCAGTTGCTGCGCCATTCCGATGGCGACCGTGCGGCGCAAGGCGTCGTCGGTGTTCTGCAACGATGCGGTCATGCCCAGCAGCAACGCGCTTCCGGCCACAGCCGTCAGCGCAATGGCCGCCAGGGCCTCGATCAGGGTGAAGCCATGTGCGGCGCGGCGCCGAGTTTTGCGGATTGGGTGCGCATCGGGGCAGTACATGGCGTCGGTCCGAACTAAAGACAAAAAAACGGGCGCAGCGGGGTCCCCTCAAAATTCCCAGCTCTCCCCGCTGCGCCCCGGCCGGCGACTCTCGGACGCCGGTGCATGAGAACTATACGCCCGGGCCGCAGCCAGTCAAACGACGCGCCCACGGCGCGAACGCAAAACGAAAGGCGAAAAATCGCCTGGTGTTGCCGATTTGCAACCGGCGGCGCGGTCGGGCAACATGGATGATGCGTTACGGCAACGGCCGGCGTAAAAAAGCGTCAAAGCCAATCGAGCCCGAAGTCCAACCCGGGGGCCGAATGGGTCAACGCCCCGACGCTGATTCGATCGACGCCGCTTGCGGCGATTTCGCGGACGCTCGACAGATCGACGCCGCCCGAGGCCTCCAACGCAATTGCACGATCGAAGGCGTTGCGGCGGGCCGCCGCTTCGCGCAGCAGGGCCGGGCCCATATTGTCGAGCAACACGACGTCGGGCCGCGCCGGCAGCACAGCGTCGAGCTGGTCGAGCGTGTCGACCTCGACTTCGACCACCAACGAGGGCACGCCGCGCTCGGCGGCGAATCGCCTCGCCCGCCTGACCGCCTCGGCCAGCGAGAATCGTTGCGAACGATCGGCCGCTTGGGCGCCCAGGGCCAGATGGTTGTCCTTAATCAGCACGGCCTCGTCCAAGCCGCCGCGATGGTTGCATCCGCCGCCGCACCGGACGGCGTATTTTTCGAGCCGCCGCCAGCCGGGCGTGGTTTTGCGCGTGTCGTAGATGCGAGCCGGCGTGCCGGCAACGGCGTCGACGTACTGCCGCGTCAAGGCGGCGATGCCCGACAGACGGCCCAAATAGTTCAACAGCGTCCGTTCGGCGGCCAGCAGTCCCCGGGCAGGCCCCTCGATCGTTCCCACGCATTGGCCGCGCGCAATCGGCCGACCGTCTTCCGTCTGCGGCGTCCAGCGGAGCCTCGGGTCGAACGCGGCGAGCGTCGCGGCAACGCCCGGCATCCCCGCAACCACGCCCGGCCGCCGCGCCGCGACGGCGGCGCGGCCCGGGGCGTTTTCGGCAATCAGGGCCTCGCTGGTCAAATCGCCTTGCGTGCCCAAGTCTTCGGCCGCCGCCAGCCGCCGTGAATCGGTCGCCGGCAGACTCGAAGTTCCCG
>CAYMQL010000156.1:2631-6213 GCA_964392255.1 uncultured Planctomycetaceae bacterium
AATCGCCAGTCGCAACAGGTTTTCCCAGTCGCGAGCCAACCGCGCGTCCCAAACGGTCTGATGAAAGTCGTTAGCCATGTTCGTAAGATAGCATGATTGCGGCACACCGAATAGACTGGAGGCTCGACCGAAAGCCCGTTCTGTATGGCGTGACAAGCCGTCGAAAATCGACCATAATCGCCTCTATGCGCAAACCCGCTTCCGCTCCCCACTGGCTGTTGCGCCGATCCGATCAAAAAACCATCGCGGCGTTGGTTTTGCTTGCCGTCGCGGCGATCGCCGGCTGGCGGCTTGCCTACGGCGGCTCGCATGGAAGACTTGTCGAGTTCGACGACGCCGAACCGCTTTCCGCGCGGTTCGAGGTCGACGTGAACGCGGCCGACCTGCCCGAGTTGCTTCTTTTGCCGGGCGTCGGCCCGAAGCTGGCCCAGCGAATCCTTGATTTGCGCAACTCGTCCGGCCCGTTCCACAGCGCCGACGACTTGCGCCGCGTAAAGGGCATCGGCCCCAAGAAACTAGAGCAGCTTCGGCCCTGTTTGCGATTTGAATCCGACGTTGAGAACAACGCAGAGAAGGCCGCACATGCCCCGTCCGGGCGCGAACCTTGAAATGGATTTAGGAGGCCTAATACGTTAGCGTTACGCGCCGCAATGAATCAAGCTCAACGACGTTCAACAAACGATTAACGTTATTAACTACCCGAATGGCAATACCCGGAGAGGCTGGAACTTGCCTCTTCGCTGGGTGTGCAATCGTCATGGGCCCATCGAATCCGCCGCCCGAGAGCGAGCTGCTCCGCCGATCCTGGGAACGTTGCGACGCGGCAACGCTGGACCAGTATCTTGTCGCCGGCGTGGAAGACCCGCGGATCAACGTTCCAAGCATTCTGACGCGATCGTTGTTGTGCGATTCGCTTTTTCCCGGCCGATATACGCGACTGATTGAAGAAGAGTTGCGTTTTGGATTTGCGATGACTTGGCTATTGACGCAACCGGAGCAAGGCGTCGAATCGTCGTCGCTCTTGGCAACTGCCGTAGGCAAAGGCTGGAACGATCAACTTGATTTCATACGAGACGCGCTGCACCATTTTCAGCACAACACCTGCTTGCCGGACCATGCCGCCGATCATTTGAAAAGCCCTCCCCAAAGCCGGTTGTTGCCGTCGCAGACGCTCGACACGTATCAAGCAGTATGGCGTCGTGAACTGGCGGACGCCTCTCACGACGGTTGTTCGCTGTTTGAACCGGCCTGTGGGTCGGCAAACGATTTTCGTTATCTCGCGTCTTCCGGCCTCGGTCGTTTTGTTCGTTATACGGGCATCGACGTCGCTCCGAAGAACATCGCCAACGCACGTCGTCATTTCCCCGACGTCGATTTTCGGAACGGCGATCTACTGGATAACGGCTTTGCCGACGGGGCATTCGATTATTCGTTCGTCCACGATCTATTCGAGCATCTTTCCCCGGACGCCGCGCAACAATCGATCCGGGAAATTCTGCGAATCACCCGGCGCGAAGCTTGGCTGCACTTTTTCAACGCTGCCGATATGTCGTCGCATCACATCCGCAAAGTCGGTTCATATTATTGGAACACTTTGAGCATTGGACGATTGTTGAGTCTAGTTGAACAGTACGCTTCCCATGTCGAGGTTGTCTCGATCGCCGAACTTGCCCGAGCGAAGTGCGGTCTGACCGACTATTACAATCTCGGCGCATACGCGATTATTGCGTCGCGCTGAGGGGATGCCGACGGAAAACAAGAAAACTGTACTTACTGAGAACGTGCGACTCAGGCCCGTTATTTCAGAAAGTACACGAAGACATTAGCGGTCGAAGAGGCCGAGGATCGGCAGGCTGAATCCAGGCAGCAACTCTTCGCAGACAAGAACGTCTTTCACGGAAAGGAAGAGGGTTTTCGGACGTTTAGAATACACGGTCGCGGTTTTCGTCTCGGGATCGATCACCCATACCGCAGTGCAGCCCGCTTGAAGCCACTCTTGGGCCTTCGAGATGACTTCGCTGGCGCGATCGGAGGGAGAGACCACCTCGACGGCGAGGTCCGGGGCGCCCTCGAAAAACGCACGCACGCCTCCGGCCGGAATACGCTCGGCGCGGACAAACGCCACGTCCGGGCTGCGAACCGTATCCGGATCGTGCGACACGCAAAAGCCCGCTTCCACCGCCACCATACCGAGCTTCCGAGGATGGACAAACTCTCGTAGATTCGCGGCAATGTCCAACACGATGCATCCATGATCGAATCCCGGCGGCGACATCGGCACCAGTTCTCCCTGCACCAACTCGAAACGCCCATGCTCCGGCATTTCGAAGAGCTGTTGCGCGGTTATGATTTGGGCAATGGAAGACATATCCTAAGTCTATCCCCGGAAGAGTGGTCCGTCAACCGGTGAGGGGGCTGCGCGATCTTCCGGGATCATGCAAAAAATGACTTCGCGGAGCAGAGAAAGAAACTCGTGCTACACCGGGACGCGAACCTTGAAATGGGTTGAAGAAATCCTGAAAAGACGATAAAATTGGAAAGGAATATTCAAGGATTAGAGACATGAACATCGGCCTATCCGTCGAGCAGCAGCAGGCCATGGATCAATCGCCCGAGCATCTGCTCCAGCTCACCGATCCGCGCACGAGCACAACGTATGTCTTGCTGCCGGCCGAGCAGTATGAAAGCATGCGAGAACTTCTCGAAGATGAGCGGCAGCAGCAGGCCGTCCGCAAGGTTGCGCTGCGAAATGCCGCCGCCCGCGGCGGAGAGGCGCCATGATCCGCCCCGGCGAGATCTACATGGCCGATTTCTCGGAGGCTGGCAGACATCCGGTGATCGTCGTATCGCGCGAGGAGCTCAACCGCAGCCATTATCTGCTTGCGGCCTTCTGCACTTCTTCCCGATTCGCCGTTCGCAGCAAGTTGCCGAATTGCGTTGCCTTTCGCGCGGACGAACACGGATTCACTGCGGATTGCGTCGCCCAGTGCGAAAACCTTCTTTCCATCGAGAAGTCCCAGGTGGAACTTGCCGCCGGTCCAATCGGGGTGCTCGATGCGGCAAGTCTTAGGAACGTCATTCGAGCGATTGGCTATGTTCTTGAAGCAGATTGCGAGCCAATGTAAACAGTTCCGCCAGTCTTCAATATCTTACTGTTTGTGATCGGTGGATACCGATAGCGACAAAAACGGCAGCGGCCGACGATCCGGCGACTTTCACGTTCTATTCTCATGTTCCAACTCGTTGCCCCCTTTCAACCCGCCGGCGACCAGCCGCAGGCCATTGCGGCCTTGACCGACGGGCTGCGCCAGGGTGAAAAACATCAGGTGCTGATGGGCGTGACCGGCTCGGGCAAGACGTTCACAATAGCCAACGTCATCCAGAACGTGCAGCGGCCCGTGCTTGTGATGTCGCACAACAAGACGCTGGCCGCCCAGTTGTACTCCGAGTTCAAGGAGTTTTTCCCGCACAACGCGGTCCATTATTTCGTCAGCTATTACGACTACTACCAGCCCGAGGCATACATCCCGAAGATCGACGTGAAGGTAGAGGGCCAGACCGACGACCGCCAACGCGTCCTGC
>CAYMQL010000157.1:0-1234 GCA_964392255.1 uncultured Planctomycetaceae bacterium
CGCCGCTGAAGGTCAATACGAAGCTCGAAGACCTGCGGGCGACGATCGACCGCCGTGCGGGCATCGGCGGCCAGAGCCAGGCGGTTCGCATCACGCCCGAGGGCACCATCGCCCTGCCGGGCATCGGCTCGGTCCAGGCCCAGGGCCTGACGCTACCCGAACTGCAAACCGAACTGAACGAGTGCTACCGCCAGTTGGTCGAGGGAATCCAGGTGATTCCGATTCTGGTCGAACGTGCGCCGCGCTTTGTCTACGTGCTGGGCGAGGTGAACAATCCCGGCCGCTTCGAGCTGAGCGGCCCCACCACCGCGTTGCAAGCGCTCAGCATGGCCGGCAGTTGGCGCGTGGGGGCCAACCTGCGGCAAATCGTCGTGTTCCGCCGCGGCGACGATTGGCGGCTGCTGGCCACGATGATCGACTTGCAGGGCGCGCTGCTCGGCAATCAACCCACCCCGCCCGGCGAAATCTGGCTCGACGACTCCGACGTGGTGATCGTGCCGAAGAGCAAAATTCTGCTGACCGACGATTTCATCGAGCTCGTTTTCACACGCGGCATTTACGGCGTCGTCCCGCTCTACACGAATCTCAACTTCTCGAAGCTCAGTACGCTGTAGACCGCCGACAACTATTCCGGCGTCCAGAGTTTTCCGCTGGCGGCGGCGGGCTGGCCGCTGTCGGGCGTCCACAGCCCGCTGCTTGGCTCTTCGGCCGGTTCGGCGGCCTCGGCCATGTCCGACATTGGTCCTTCCGGCTGGAAGGCCGGGCTGCCGTCGGGACGCAACAGCCCAACCTCGATCAGCATCCGCGTCAGCGCCTCGGCTACGCCGGGCTCGTTCAGGTGATGCCGCTCGATGTGCTGCACCAGCCGCATCACCTCGTCGCCGTCGCGGCCGCCTAGATGCAGCGACAGTTCCATGAGGTCCCACGACGCACAGGAAATCTTTTGGGCCCCGGCGGCGCGGCGGCCCTGCTCGACGTATTCAAGGGCTTTTGCGATGTCGTCTTCGGTTCGGACCATGGTGGCATAGGCGTGGAACCGGACGGAGGCGTCCGACATGCTGGGCCGCGCAAGGACGGCCTCGGCAAATTTCCGCATCGCCGGCCGGATCGCGAAGGCGCCGGCCCGATAGTAGGCGTTCGTCAACTCTTCGTCGGAAAGCTCGTCGACGTTCACCCGCACAAGCCGCATCGTGGGCAGTTCGTCAAGCGGCTGTTGTTTGGGGTCGATGGGGCC
>CAYMQL010000157.1:1244-6202 GCA_964392255.1 uncultured Planctomycetaceae bacterium
GATGGGGCCGAGGATCGGCAATCCCAGCCGGGTGCGAAGCTCGTTGAAATCCAACATGCCGGGCAGCCGCTCGGACCAGTGTTCCATTACGAGAATCGCCGCCAGAAGCGGCACGCGATAGCGCGGTTCGGCGGCGACCTCGCGCGGCGTGCGGCCGCCGAACACGCCCAACTTCAGCCCTGGCCATTGCTCCAGTACGGCGTATTGTTTGTGCTGAATCAGAAGCGCGTGAATCTGTTCCCGGGTTGTGCCACGCGGCGGCTGCCAAGCGGCGCGGAGCAGCTTTTGGCTGGCCGACCAATGTCCGGCAACCGTCTCGATCGGCTGCGGAGCGACGGCCTCGCCGGCCGTCTGCCGAATCAATTCCGCCGCCGCCTCGCGCTCGTCGTCCGAGATGCCCGTCAGCTCCAAACGGGCTTCGCGGTCGGTCTGCCGGCCGAACAACAAGGCCTGGCCCAGCAATCGGGGCGCGGTTTCCAGGCTCAGTCCCTCGGCCGATTCCGGCATCGGACGATCCAACAGCATATACGCGGCCTTCGGCGGCGGATTTTCGCCGTCGGTGAATTGCACCGGGTCGAACGGCACGTTCTGAAGCCGGGGCGACGACAACAGCAATTCCTGAAGCCGCTCCGCGTCGTTGACGGTCCAGGTTGCGTTGAACACGTCCATCCGATCGCCCAACGGATCGGCTGACAGGAACAGCGCCTTGGCTTCGGCCTCGACGGCGTCTTCCAAGCCGTCGGGCTGGGCGGCGCGCATCGCGGCATACGTGTGCAGTGCGTCGACGCAGCCGGGGTTGTCGCATACCCAACCCCGCAACACTGCAAGCGTTTGCCAGAGCAGCGGTTCGTCGGGCACGTCCGAAGCCAGCGACGTCATGCGTTCGGCCGCGGTTTGCCAGTCGCCCGACCCCGCCGTGTTCATGGTCGCCTCGTAGCGGCTTTTCCAGGGCGCGTCGGCCGGCGGCGCTGCGGCGACCACTTCGTCGCGCAGCAGCAGCGGAATGTCGGCGGCCTGGCTAAGTCCCACGAGCAAATCGGCCGGACGGCGGTCGTTGGGCGATACTTCGCATTGAAGTTGCAGCAGTTCGCGGGCCGGCAGCGGAAAACCGTCGCGCAGCAGGGCACCGGCCGTAACGCCGATTGCCTGATAGGTCCGGCTGGCGAACTGGCCGGCCGCCGCCACGATTGCCCGCTGAATCCAGTCCAGCGCGGCCTTGCCGCCGGTCTCGGCGGCGCCGATCGCCTTTTCCGCCAAGGCGATCTGGTTGGTCGGGTGTTTTTCGAGAAAGGCGTCGGCCGTGGCGCGGGCCGCCGCGTTTTGATCGGTCGCGCGCAGCAGCATGCACTTCGTGGCCAGCAGACTGGGGCGGTCGCGGTTGGATTTCTGCTCCAGAAGTTGGTCGACGTGCTTCAAACAGGCCAGATACTGTTCGCCCTGGATCATGCGATCGATTTTTTGAAGCTCGCCGAGCAAATCGCCGCAACAGAACTTGATTTTCTTGCCGGTGCCGCAAGGACAATGCGAATAGGCGTCGAGAGACATAGGGATATACGGGTTTGAGGGCTACTTTGTGACAGACAACAAAGGATGAGGGATGAAGGATGAAGGATGAAGGATGAATCCGCGAAGTTCATCCTTCATCCTTCATCCCTCATCCTTTTCATGATGCTACGGCCAAATTTCCCTTGCGAAACGCGGCGGCCATCGCCAGCGGCACTTCGGCCTCGGCCAACACGACGTGGGCGCGGTTTCGGGCAACCTGGGCCTTCATTTCCTGCTCGCGAGCCGTGGCCAGCGCGCGGCGCTCCTCGGCCTTCGCCCGGGCGACTCGCATGTCCGCTTCGGCCTGATCGGCTTGCAACCGTGCCCCGATGTTTTCGCCCACGTCGATGTCGGCGATGTCGATCGAAACGATTTCGAACGCCGTTTGGGCGTCGAGGCCGCGGTTCAACACCGCCTTCGAGATACGGTCGGGGTTCTCCATCACTTGCAGATGGCTGTCCGACGAGCCGATGGCCGTAATGATGCCCTCACCGACCCGGGCGATGATCGTCTCTTCGGTGGCTCCGCCGATCAACTGCTCGATATTTGTCCGCACGGTGACCCGAGCGCGAACTTTCAACTCGACGCCGTTTTTCGCGATGGCGCTCAGCGTGTTGCGGCCCGAGCGCTTCGGGTCGGGGCAGTCGATCACTTTCGGATAGACGCTCGTCTGCACGGCGTCGAGGACGTCGCGCCCGGCCAGATCGATGGCCGTTGCGCGGTCGAAGTCCAGATCGATGTCGGCCCGATTGGCGGCGATGATCGCTTTGATGACGTTGGGCACGTTGCCGCCGGCCAGATACAGGGCTTCGAGCCGTCGCGTGGTTACGCCGGTCAGTTTTTCCGCCCCGATGCCCGCTTGCACGGCCATAATTTTGGCTTGGACGATCAACCGCGAGTCGACGCGGCGAAAGCTCATGCCAATCAGGCTCCACAGGCTCACGTTGGCGCTGGACATGTAGGCCCGAAACCAAATGGCGGCATAGTTCCAGGCGATGGCCGCGAGAATGGCGGCCAGCACCAGTAACATGAGCCCGCCGACAAGCCAGGGAAGAGGATTCGCGGCCGCTCCGAACGGAATCGACGCTGCATCGTGCATGGCATTGCCTCCTGTGAGATGGGCAAACAATCGCGCCACTAGCATAGCCGATGTTTCGGCCGACGAAAAGCACCCTCCGGCGGGGGTGGGGCCGCGAGAAAAACGGCCGCACTACGCCTTAGACATGCTGTTCAGTTCGGCGTGGACCATGTTTAAGAGCGTCTGCAAAAAGGCCACGACCATCGGCCCGACGAAAATGCCGATCGGGCCCAGGGCCTGCACCCCGCCCAGCACGCTCAGAAGGGCCAGCAAGGGATGCAGATTCGACCGGCCGTGGAGCACCGCCGGCTTGACCACGTTGTCGACCATCGAAACGACCCCGATGCAATAGCCGGCCAGCAGTACGGCCGCCAGCGTGCGGTGTTCGACGGCGAAAAGCCATAAACAGACGGGGACCCAAACGATGGCTGCGCCGACGAACGGCACCAGCGTGAACAACATGCACAGCCCGGTCAGCAGAAACACCGAGCCTGTGCCGGCCGCGTAAAACCCGACGCCGGCCAACAGTCCCTGCACAAACGCCGAAAGCAGCGTGGCCACCACGACCGCTCGGGTAACGCTGTCGAACTGTTCGAGCAGCTCTTGGGTGCGGTTGCCCTCCAGGGGCGAAAGCCGCAAGATCGTCTGAATCATGGCCGGGCCGTCGGCGAAGAAATAGTAAACCGCCAGCACCATAATTCCCAGATCGACAAGCATTGCACCCAGGAATCGCGTGGTGCGAAGCGCCATGGGGGCCAAAAATTGCTGCACGCGATCGGCGACGGCGGTTTTCATGTCCTCGCTTTTCAGATCCAGCCCGAAACGGCCGCCCAGGTCGACAATTTGTCCCGCCGCCCAATCGGCCAGCTTGTTCATTCCAGAGGTTAGCGTTGGATCGGCTGCGGAGGGAACGGCGGACTGCAACTCGGCTGCGGCTTGGCCGTCCATCGCGGTTCGATAAAGCGATTGCGCCTCGAAGCCGGCCTCGATCAACAAAATCACCAACGGAATCAGTACGATTAACAGAATGGACGCAGTGGTCAACAGGGCCGCGATGCGGTCGTGCCCCCGGCACTTGCTTTTGAACCAGTGCTTGAGCGGTCCGAACATCACGACCAACAGCAGCGCCAAGAACAGCGGCAGCAGGAAGTTGGCCATCACCTCGAAGAACAGCCCGGCGATGATCAATAGAATCACCACCAGCACGACAAGCGAAACGATGCGGGCCATAGTCTATTCTCCGCAATTAGTCGGCCGCCGACGTTGGTGCGGCAATCGTGTGCGACGCGCCCGGTTTCTGTTCGACGCGCCCGGCCGAACCGACGTGGCCGGCCATCCAACCGCCGGCCAACCAGGCCGTCGCGGCGGGGTCGTCTTTTAAATAAGCGTCCCAAAAAGCGGCCGAGCATTCGGCAATCAATTGCTGAAACAGGGCGTCGTGCGGACCGCTGCTCCCGCGGGGCCGGTTCCCGTATATCAGATGATCGGCCCCGTAGAAAGTGACCAGATATTGATCGGCCCGATTGGCATAGTCGAATGGCAGCCGCCGCTGCGCGGCCGTGGTGGTGCCGACGATGCTGTTGTCGGCCGTGCAGGTAATGTGCAAACACGGCCGCGAGACGGCCCCGAAAACCACGTCGAGCGGCTCTCCCTGGGGCACCGGGCTGCTCATCGCCAGAATCGCCCTGACACGCGGCTCGGCGAACGCGACTCGACCGGGCAGCACCGCGCCGGCCAAGGCCAAGGCGCTCTGCGCGCCGAAATCGTGGCCCGCTGCTCTGATTCGGGTCAGATCGAGACGTGCCTCCATCGTCGGGTCCGTCCGCTCGATTCGTTGAAGCTGATCGATGGCGAAAATGATGTCGACCGGCCGATTGCGGATGTTTTGTGGGTTGTAAAACGCCCGTTGCAATCCTTTTTTCGGCCGAAGGCTTTCTTGCCTCGCTTTTTCATCGCTGCCCTGATGCTGCACATGGACCGACACATAGCCGCAACTGGCCCAATGCCGGCCCAGATAGGCGCAATCGTCCCGTGATTGCCCCAAGCCGCTCGAAAGCACGATCACCGGAAAACGCTCAGTCGGACCGCTGGGATAATAGACTCTTGCGGGCACGCTTCGGCCTCGCTGTGCGTCGAACCACATATAGTCGATCGTCGAAACGGCGTATCGCGCCGATTGCATGCGGCGAATGCTCGGATCAGCGGGGCCGGCCGGTTTTTCCGCATGGGACTCGCCAACCGCCGCAGCCGAACAATACGCCGGCAGCAGGACAAAAACCAACACGGCCAACCGAGGTGAACATCGAAGGTGCAAGATCGGAAGAGCGTCGTGTAG
>CAYMQL010000158.1:0-6201 GCA_964392255.1 uncultured Planctomycetaceae bacterium
GTCCACCCCCGCCAATCACAAAATCGCCAGGACCGACTTTTTCAGGGACGACTACCTAAAACTCAGCGGCAAAAAGCTTGGCCTGTTGGTCAACTTCAACAGCGTTCATCTAAAAGACGGGATCACTCGCATGGTCAACGGTTTGTAGCCCCCGCTCTTTCTTTTCTCTGCGTCCTCCGCGTCCTCTGCGGTGAATCAGAAGTCGCGCTGTTTTGCGAGTTCGCACCAAAGCGTCCAGGCGGCGTAGGCTTTTTGGTTGGCGTTGAGCGGTTGGCTATGGGCCGAGGCGCAATCGTACCAATCGACGTTTTCCTTGTGGCTTTCTTGCCACTCGACGGCCCAGTTTTTTGAGCCGTCGCGCGGCCGCTCGCCGTCGGGGTCGTAGGAGCAGTCGTCGTCGGGATACTTGTCGCCGAAATAGACGCCGTCGGGGTTGTAGGTTTCGATGTCGGCGAAGTCGAAGAGGATTTTGTTGTTCTTGCGGCAATAGTCGCGGATTTGCTCGTTGCGGAGATGCACCTGCGAGTTCAGGCCCTTGCCGTTCAGGTGGCCGGTCATGTAGACGAATTTCACATGGGGGTAATCGCGTTCGAGCTGGCTCATCAGTTGCAGATAAGTATCGATTTCGGCTTGCGATCCGCCGACCTGACCGCACCACGACCAGATGACGACGTTGATGTCGGCGTTGGCGGGGTCGTCGAGATAGTCGCGGGTTCGCTTGGCCCAGGTGGTGCGGTCGGGGTTGCCCAAATCGCCCTGAACGAACTTGTCGCGCAGGTCCAGCGCGCCGTCGGTTCCGCCATTGTTCCAGGCGAAGATGTTTTTCGGCAGATTCAATCCTTTGCCGCCCCGGTTGGCGAACTCGACGAGGCCGGTCATGCCGGAAACCAACTGGCTGCCGTGCGAGGTGTGGCCGTAGGCGATGTGCAGCTTTTTCTTGGCGTCGAGGATGTCTTGCTCCGACAGCTTCGTGATGTCGGTTCGCGTGTGGTCGATCGTCAGCGGTTTGTCCTGGGCATGGATCGATCTGCCAATCGCGACGACGACAAAACATGCGACAAGAGCGACGCTCGATCGGTGGGAGAACATAACGCCTCCTTAGGAAATATTATTGAGGGCCGGTTCGTCATGTCGGGTAGCCGGGAAATCCTTTTCACGCTTGCGACCAATTCTCTGCGATCTCCGCGTCCTCTGCGGTGAAATAGGTTTCGTCTAATGGACCCGTTGCCCCGGCTTTGCGCCGGCGTCGGGGGCCAACAGATAGATTTCGCCGCCGCCGCCGCCCGCGGCGACGATCATTCCTTCGCTCAGTCCGAACTTCATCTTGCGCGGGGCGAGGTTTGCGGCACAGATGACCAGCCGGCCGACCAAATCTTCGGGTTTGTACACGCCTTTGATGCCGGCGAACACGGTGCGATGGTTGTCGCCGCCCAGGCTGAGCTTGAGTTTCAGCAGTTTTTGCGCCCCGGCCACGTCTTCGGCGGCCAGCACGCGGGCCACGCGCAGATCGACCTTGGCGAAATCGTCGAAGCTGATGCTCTCGGCCAACGGTTCGGCCAGCAGCGGGGCGTCGGAGTCGGCCGCGGCTGCTTCTGCGTCGGTCTCGGTTTCGGGCGGTTCGGCGCTTTCGGTCTGCATGGCCGCGACTTTTTTCGGATCGACCCGCTGCATCATGTGCGAAAACTTGCCCACCGGCTTGCCCAATAGCGGCCGCTGCGATTGGTCCCAGCTTGTGATCGGATCGTCGAGCAACTCGCCCGTCTGTTGGGCCAGCCGCGGCAGCACGGGCGCGAGATACACGGCAAGCTGCCGGAACAGGTTCAGCCCGATGGTGCATACGTCGCGAAGCCGGTCGCGCTGGGCGGGGTCTTTGTGCAGATTCCAGGGCGCCTGCTGTTCGACGAACTGGTTGGCCCGATTGCCGGCTGCCATGATGATTCGCATGGCTCGGGCGTAGTCGCAGGCTTCATAGGCTGCGGCGATATTTTCGCCGTCGGCCGCGGCCTGGGCGAACAGCCCGCCGTCGTCGGGATAGGTTTTTGCCAGCCCCGTTTCGGCGGCGAACCGGGCCGTGCGGCTGGCCAGATTCACAACGTTGCCGACCATGTCGGCGTTTACCTTGGCGACGAACTCGTCGAAGTTCAGGTCGATGTCGTCCACGCCGGAGCTTAGCTTCGAGGCGTAGTAGTAGCGCAGATACGCCGGGTCGAGGTGCTTCAAGTAGGTCGCCGCACGGATGAACGTGCCCTTGCTCTTCGACATCTTTTCGCCGCCGACGGTCAGGAAGCCGTGGATGTGGACCTTTTTCGGCAGGCTGAATCCGGCCGTCTGGAGCATCGCCGGCCAGAACAACGTGTGGAAATACGTGATGTCCTTGCCGATGAAGTGGTGGATTTCCGTCTGCGGGCTGCGCCACCAGTCGTCGAACTTCTCGCCGTGACGCTGGCACCACTGCCGAGTCGAGGCGATGTAGCCGATCGGCGCGTCGAACCACACATACCAGTAATTGCCCGGGCTGTCGGGAATCTCGAATCCGAAATACGGCGCCGGCCGCGACACGTCCCAATCGCGCAGCGGTTCGCCCAGGAAGTGGCCGGCCAGATAGTTGGCCACCTCGGGCTGGAGATGATCGCCGCGCTGCGTCCATTCGGTCAGAAACGTGCGCAGCCGCTCGATGTTCACGAACAAGTGGTCGGCCTTGCGCACTTCGGGCGTGCTGCCCGAAAGCGTGCTGACCGGATCGATCAAGTCGGTTGGGCTGTAATGGGCCCCGCAACGGTCGCAACTGTCGCCGTATTGGTTCGGCGACTTGCATTTCGGGCAGGTCCCCTTGACGAAGCGGTCGGCCAAAAACGTTCCGGCCGTCGGGTCGAAAAGCTGCGTGACTTCTTGCGAGTTGACCAGCCCCGCCTTGCGCAGCGCAGCCCAAATCTCTTCGCAAATCGCATGATTCTCCGGGCAGTTGGTGCTGCCGTAGTTGTCGAACTCGATCTGGAAACCGGTGAAGTCAGACTCGTGGGCCTGCTGCATCCGGGCAATCAACTCCTCTTCGCGGATGCCTTCCTGCCGAGCGCGGATCATGATGGCCGTGCCGTGCGTGTCGTCGGCGCAGAGGTAGATGCACCGCCGCCCGCGCAGCTTCTGGAAGCGGACCCAGATGTCGGTCTGCAAGTATTCGACCAGATGTCCGATATGGATGTGGCCGTTGGCGTACGGCAGGGCGCTGGTCACCAGAATTCGCGGCATGGCGATGCTCCAAATACGATCGGCAAAGCGGCTATTCTAGGGCATTAAGCACAGTGGAACAAGACTCGAAGTCTCGCCGCAGAATGCGGAGAACGCAGGGGGATCGTCCACGAAGGACGCAAAAACGAGCCTGTCACCAAGCCCGGCACTATAAGAAACCTTCCAGCACGTCGGCCGGGGCCGGACCGTAGCTGTGCGGCTCCATCGTGCAAGTGGCACGGCCTTGGCTCAGTCCGCGCATCGCGCTGGAATAGCCGAACAGATTAGCCAGCGGCGCGTGGGCTTCGATCACCGTGTTGCGGCCGCGGGTGTGCGTGCGGACGATGATCGCCCGGCGCTGCTGCAAATCGCCGACGATGTCGCCGACGTGTTCCTCGGGCACGGTCACTTCGAGCCGCATGATCGGCTCCAGAAGCACGATGCCCGCCTCGCGCAGGGCCTTCTCGAAGGCGTCGCCGGCGGCGTAGCGGAAGGCCAACTCGTTCGAGCCGGTTTCGTGGACCTCGCCGCCGAGCACGGTGATTTTGACGTGCATCAGCGGAAAGCCGAGCGTGCCGCCGCCTTCGCCTTGTTCGCCGAGAACTTCGACCGCGGCAGTCAGAAACGCCTCGGGCAGCGCGACGCCGGGGGCGACCGTCACCATGACCGGCTTTGCGCCCTTGCTGAATGGCTCCATGCGGACGCGGAGCTTGGCCGAGAGCATCTGTCCGCCCACGTTGCGGTGGCACTCACCGGTGACCTCGACCGCCCGCTGAATCGTCTCGCGATAGCTCACGCGCGGTTTATGCACGCGGACGTTCAGCCGGAAGTCGCGGAGCAGGCGGTGTTTGATCACTTCCAGGTGCAGTTCGCCCATGCCGCTGATGAGCGTTTGGCCGGTTTCTTCGTTTTCGCGGGCGCGGAAGGTCGGGTCCTGCCGCTTCATCATATCCAACACGTCGGCCAGCTTTTTTCGCTCAGTCGAGGTCTCCGGCTCGATGGCCATTGAAATGACCGTTTCCGGAAAGACGATCGACTCGAGCAGGATGGGGTCTTGAACGCTGCACAGCGTGTCGCCGGTGACCGAGTGGCGCAGGCCGACGATGCCGACGATGTCGCCGGCCGATGCCGATTCGACTTGATTGCGGCGATCGGCCTGAACGCGCCAAAGCTGCGGCACGTTCTCTTTTTTGTCCTTGCCGGGGTTCAAAACGCGGCTGTTGGCTTTCAGCGTGCCGGAATAGATGCGCAGATAATGCAAATCGCCGTGCCGGTCGGCTTGAATCTTGAACACCAGACCGCAAAACGGCTCGTTCAGCTCGGGCTTGCGGCGGAGCTTTTTGTCGTGTTGCTTCGGGTCAACGCCTTCGACAGGCGGAACGTCGGCCGGACTCGGCAAATAATGGGCCACGGCGTCCAACACCGGCTGCACGCCGATCCCGTCCAGAGCCGACCCGCAGAGCACCGGCACCGCCAAATTCTGAACGGTCGCCTCGCGAATCACGCTATGGAGCAGGGCGGTCGGAATCGGTTGGTCGGCCAACATCAACTCGGCCAGTTCGTCGCTATAGAGCGAAAGCTGGTCGAGCATCTGGCCGCGCCACAAATCGGCCTCGTCGCGCAGGTCGGCGGGGATTTCGGCCGCGGCGATTTCCACCCCTTTGCTCGCCGGCTCGAAGGTGAGCATCCGCATTTCGATCAGATCGATCAGGCCGCGGAAGGCCTCTTTCACATGCGGCGGGCCCGCGCCGATGGGTAAATTCACCGGGATCGGCGTGCAGTTGAGCCGCTGGCGGATTTCGTCGAGCGTGCCGAAAAAATCGGCCCCCTCGCGGTCCATCTTGTTGATAAACGCGATCCGCGGCACCCGATACTTGTCGGCCTGATGCCAGACGGTTTCGCTTTGGGCCTCGACGCCCTCGCGGGCGCTGAAAACAACGACGCCCCCGTCGAGCACCCGAAGACTTCGTTCCACCTCGGCCGTGAAATCGACGTGGCCGGGCGTGTCGATCAAATTGATTTCCACGTCCTTCCAGGGAAACGTCACGGCGGCGGCGTTGATCGTAATGCCGCGTTCCTGTTCCTCGGGGTCGAAGTCGGTCACCGTGGTGCCCTTGTCGACCTCGCCGACGCGGTGGCTGAACCCGCTATAGAAGAGCATCCGCTCGGTGACGGTGGTCTTGCCCGCGTCGATGTGGGCGACGACGCCGATGTTGCGCAGATGATGAAGGTCGGGCACGTGAGGAAACAGCGGGTTGAGGGTTTGCGGCTAGCAGCCTGTTGAAATGGCGTGCCACTGGCTGTGCCAGTGCAGAGCGATCCGAGATTTCACGGCACTGGCAGAGCCAGTGGCACTCAAACCTCCACGAAAAACAACTTATTCAACGGGCTGCTAGGGAAACCAGTTATCGTAGGGTGTCGCCGCACGGCGGTCAACCACTGCCGGGGGATAGGCTGAAGAACGGTTAAGTCGGGATTGTTGAGGGGGGGTAAAGGGCAATACCGTTCAATTAGCCGTAAGCACCGCGCTGCCAGGCAGTTGTGCAATCGACGCATGGAGCCCGATTCATCGGGCTTTCCGCCGAAGGCGGTATTAGACCCGGCGTTCACGCCGGGTTGGATATCGGCGCGGTTGGCAATTTGTCAGCCCGGTTTACCGGGCTCCCGCAGCCGACAGGAGCCGCGTAAACGCGGCTGACATAGCAAGAAACACTGAAAAGACAAACCATAACGCAAGCCATCCAACACGGCGTAAACGCCGGGCCGATCACCGGCTTTGCCGGAAAGGGGCGTAAACGCCCCTCGATATCCTAGAAATCCGTAAATCGCGACCGCCATCGGGCTTACGGCTAATTGAACGGTATTGGGATAAAGGGGGGCGCGGGAAGCCAAGTGTGCGGCGACTCGTCCTCCACCTGCTTGTAGTGCTCATCGAGATAGAGGGCGGGCGTGCCGGTGGCCTTCGAGAGCGGGTCT
>CAYMQL010000159.1:0-6186 GCA_964392255.1 uncultured Planctomycetaceae bacterium
TCAGGAGGCGTTGCCGGCGCATGTCGCGACATATCGAACGCTACGAAAGGTTTCGCCATCTGCGACAATCGCGTCGACCGGTCCAAGCGGCGCGGCAAAACCCGCACCGTTCGGGCGCATCTGAAGCCGGCCCCGGATGGCGATCGATACAAGAGGATGGACGAGGAGCAGGGTTACATGATGGACATCAGCCGCAACCAATTTTTCTTCGCCGGATTGCTGATCCTGTTGCTGGGGATCCAGTTCCGCCTTGTCGAATCGGCCGAGTTGACGCCGCATTTCACGCAGTTCTTAGCCGAGCGGACCGGTCATCCGCTGGCTTCGGTCAGCGCGGCGTCGCAGACGCTCGCCCAGTCGGATACGCCGCCGGTGAAAAAGACGATTGTGCCGCCCGATTGGCTCGGCTGGTCGCTGATGTCGCTTGGCAGCGTGCTGGTGCTGCACAGTTGGGCGATGAAGAAGCCGGGCGGGTAGGGGGGAAGGATGAGGGATGAAGGATGAAGGATGAAGGAAGGTCGGTTCAGGCGTTTTTCTGCGGCCTCGGCATTCAACCGCGCTCATCCGACACGCATGCCTTAGCGTTCGGCGCTCAGGAGCCAGGCTAGGACGCCTTTCTGGACGTGCATCCGGTTGCCCGCCTGCTGAACGACGACGCTTTGCGGGCCGTCGATCACGTCGTCGGTCACTTCTTCGCCTCGGCGTGCGGGGAGGCAGTGCATGAAGAAGGCCCCTTTTTGGGCATGCCGCATCAGCTTTGCATTGACTTGATACGGGGCGAACTCGCGGCGCCGGGCGTCGCGTTCGTTTTCCTGTCCCATGCTCGCCCAAACGTCGGTGTAAATCGCCACGGCGTCGCGCACCGCCTCGACCGGGTCGGTCGTCGCGGTCAGGTCTAAGCCGGGGGATTCCTTCTTGATCCAAGCCAGCGATTCTTCGTCGAACTGGTGTTTTTCGGGCGTGGCCATCGCGAGTCGCATTCCCAACTTGCCGCAGCCGACGGCCAGACTGCGCGCCACGTTGTTGGCGTCGCCGACCCAGGCCAGCGTGTGCCCTTCGAGCTTGCCGACCAGCTCGCGCAGGGTGTAGAGATCGGCCAGCGCCTGGCAGGGATGGCTGAAGTCGGTCAGGCCGTTGATCACGGGACAGGTGCAATGCTGGGCAACGTCGACGGCCGTCTGGTGGCGATTCGCGCGGACCACGACCACGTCGGCATATTCGCCGAGCATTCGGGCGAAATCGGTCACGCTTTCGCGGCGTCCGAAGCCGGCGTCGGTGCCGAGGAACATCGAGCTGCCGCCAAGATGGGCCATGCCCGCCTCGAAGCTCGCGCGGGTGCGCAGCGAGGGTTTCTCGAACAACAAAACCATCATGCGGCCCGGCAAGAGCGGCTCGCGCAGGCCGTTTTCGCACTTTGTTTTAAGGTCCTCGGTGATCGAGAAGATGCGTTCGATTTCGGCTGCCGTCAACTCGGCCAGTGTTAGCAAGTGTCGCATGACGATTCCTTCCGATTATCCCGGCATGTGGTTTCCAGCTTGTCGCTTCAACACGTCCGCCAGAATATCGCAGCCTTCGCAGGCTTGGTCCTCCGTAAGATTCAACGCCGGCAGCAGGCGGATGACCGTGCCGTGCGTGCAGTTGATCAACAGCCGCCGGTCGAGACACGCTTTGACCGCGGCGGCGCCCTCGATCGACAGCTCGACGCCGACCATCACGCCGCGGACGCGCACCTCGCGGACCAGTCCGCATTCGGATTGAAGCTGTTCGAGACGCTGCCGGAACAGTTCGCCCAGCCGCTTTGCATGGTCCAACAGTTTGTCGCGTTCGACGGTTTCGATGAAGGCCAGCCCTGCCCGGGCCGCGATTGGATTGCCGCCGAAGGTGCAGGCGTGCATGCCGGGGCGCAGGCTTTTGGCGATTTCGGCGGTGGTGAGCAGGGCGCCGCCGGCCAGCCCGCCGCACAGAGCCTTCGAGAGCGTCATTACGTCGGGCGTAACGCCAAGCCCCTGATAGGCGAACCATTCGCCGGTGCGTCCGCAGCCGGTCTGCACCTCGTCGAAAATCAAAAGCAACTCATGCTCGTCGGCCAGACGGCGCAGCCCGGCCAAAAAACCGTCGGGCGGAATGCGCACCCCGCCCTCGCCTTGGATCGGCTCGATCATGATGGCTGCGGTTTCGTCGTCGATCAGCCGGGCGACCGCCTCGAGATCGCCGAACGGGGCGTAAACGAAACCGGCCATCAGCGGCCCGAGGCCTTCGTGGTATTTCGGCTGGGCCGTAGCCGAAAGCGAGCCAAGCGTCCGGCCGTGGAACCCGCCCTCGAACGTGATGATTTTGTAGCGTTGCTTTGGGGTGTGCAGCCGGGCCAGCTTGATTGCGGCCTCGTTGGCCTCGGTGCCGGAGTTGCAGAAGAACGCTTGCCCGCCGAAACTCCGCTGCGACAATGCCTCGGCCCAGCGGCCTTGCAATTCGGTGTGCCAGGTGTTGGGCACGTGGATCAACCGGCCCAACTGATCGCGCACGGCCTCGACGACCGCCGGCGGACAATGGCCCAGCAGATTGCAGCCCCAGCCGTTGAACAAGTCGAGGTAGCGGTTGCCCTCGGCGTCCCAGACGTACGAACCCTCGCCCCGGGTCAGCGCGACCGGGTAGCGGTTGTAGTTGGGAATCACGCAGCGTTGAAACAGATCAAGCGTTTGTTCAGAAGTCATTGAATTGTTCGGCATGATGGCAGCTCATTGCGGCTTCGATTGATAATCGGTTTATTGAATCTCAGAATGCCGCCGGCCGCTAAACGACATTGACTTTCTAATTCTTAATACGCGAATCTGAAAATTATAAACACATAACCCCTATTCATCGCGAACGAGTTGCGTTCCCACGCCCTTGCTCGTGTAGATTTCCAAGAGCAGCGAGTGGCGGAGCCGCCCGTCGATGATGTGAATTTTGTGTACGCCGCGATCGAGCGTCGCCAGACAAGCCTGAACCTTCGGGATCATGCCCGAGTCGATCGCGCCGTTGCCAATCAACTTGTTGGCCTCCGAAGCGTTGAGCGAATGGATCAGCGAATCGGGGTCGTTCTTGTCGCGCCGCACGCCGTTGACGTCGCTGAGGTACACAAGCTTTTCGGCCTCGAGCGCTTGGGCGACCGCGGTCGCGGCCGTATCGGCGTTGACGTTCAGTTTCTGGCCGTCGCGCGTGACGCACATCGAGGGGATCACGGGCACGACGCCCGACCGGCAAAGGTCTTCAATCGTCGTTCGGTCTACGTCGGTGACGTTGCCGACGTAGCCCAGATCGATCGAATTGCCGTTTTCAGCGGGCAGGGTGATGCGCTCACCGAACAGCACGTTTTGGGTGCGAAAGTTCAAGGGTTTGGCCTGGCCGCCGAGTTCCTCGATGCGGCGCGCCAACTGTTCGTTGACCTCGCCGGCGAGGACCTTCTCGACGATGCCCAAAGTGGCGGCGTCGGTGTAACGGCGGCCTTGGACGAATTGCGGTTGCAAGCCGGCCTCGGCCATTGCGCGGCTGATGGCCGCCCCGCCCCCGTGGACCACGACCGGCCGCATGCCGACCGTTTCCATAAAGACCACGTCCAACAGCAGATGGATCATGGCCCGATCGTTCTCCATCACGCTGCCGCCGAGCTTGATCACGGTGATCTTGCCGCGGAACTGGCGGATCCACTGGAGGGCTTCGAGCAGGACGTCGGCCTTTTGAATAGCTTCTTCCAACGGAGTGCTCCCGGAATCGAGGCGGGCGAGGGTTCTTCCAAAAGCGGGCCAGAAAACGATGCTTCCCCGGCTTGGGAACCCCCGAACCGGGGAAACCCCACATTTTAGCCGTCCCCACCGAGATGTCAACGGCGGTTTGGGGCGTCGCGGCAAAGGATTTTTCACCTTTTCGGATGGGTGCCTTTATTGAGGGTCGGACAATTCATCCCGCCCCATTTATCTTGCCCCAATCGACGGATCGACCAAAATCGAGAGTGTGGTCCAAATTTCAGGCGCGGGGGCCGTTACCGCAATCCACTGCTTGCTGGTCGGATGGCAAAATCCGAGGCTCCGGGCGTGCAATGCGATCGCCCGCAATCGCTCGTCGGCGTGTTGCGGGCCGAAGGGCACGGTCGAGCCGTATTGAAAATCGCCCAACACGGGGTGGCCGCGCGAGGCTGCTTGAAGACGGATTTGATGCGTGCGGCCCGTCTCCAATTCGATCTCCAGCAACGTGCCGCTCGCGGTCGATCGCACCGTTCGATAGTGCAACACGGCCAGCCGCGCGTCCGGATGCTCGGCCGGCACCACCTCGGCTTGCGGCCGGCCGTAGATTTTTCGGACGTAGTCTTGCCAGGTGCCGGAAGGCGGATCCGGCCGGCCCTCGACGAACGCCCAATAGAGTTTTTTGACCTCGCGGCGCTCGAATTGTTTCGACAGCTTTTGAGCGGCACGGCGGCGCGCGGCCAGAACAATCGCACCCGAGGCGGGCCGATCCAACCGGTGCGGCACACCGAGATAGACGTCGTGCGGCGGATTGTCGCGCTGCTTCAAGTACGCCTTGACGCGGAGCTCGAGGCTGTCGATGCCCGGCGGCGCCTGCGTCGGCAGCCCCGGCGGCTTGCAGACCGCCAGGCACGGCCCATCTTCGTAGAGTATCTCGAATCCAAGGTCCATCGTCACACGTAGCGGGTCATCAGGCGATCGACCAGCCGGGGCGAGAGGCGATTGAGCCAACAGAACACCCGGCCCCAACGATAGGGAATGATTTCGTGCCGGCCGCGCTCGATCGCTCGCGCGATTTGCCGGGCGACCTCGGCGGCGCTGACCGGACGATGCTCGGGCCATTTCGGCTGCGCGGTGTTTTCGATCACCCGGTCGAAAAACTCCGTTTCCGTCGTGCCGGGGCTGACGACCAGCACGCCGACGCCGGACTGGGCCAATTCGGCGCGGATCGACTCGCTGAAACCCTGCACGGCGAACTTGCTGGCGCTATACTCGCTGTTGTAGGGCACGCCGCGATGGCCGAGAATCGAACTGACGTTGACGATGATGGGCGAAATGCCTTGCCGGAGCAGCGGCAGCGCGAGCCGGGTCGTTTCGACCAGGGCGAAGAAGTTGACTTCCATAATGCGGCGCAGCCGTTCGGCGCCGGCGCTCTCGAAAAGCCCCGTCGCGCCGACGCCGGCGTTGTTCACCAGGATGTCCAGCCCGCCGAGCTTCGACTGGGCGGCGTCGACGGCCCTCCCGCGCGTCTCGGGATCGGTCACGTCGCCGACGACGGTCTCGACCGTGCGGCCCAAAGCGGCGATTTCGCCGGCCAGTTGGGCCAGACGATCTTCGCGCCGGGCGACCAGCACGAGATTTACGCCGCGGCGGGCCAGTTCGAGGGCGACCGCGCGGCCGATGCCGCTCGACGCGCCGGTAACAATCGCCCGGCGGCCGTTCAATTCGCGTTTCATCAAGTCGCTCCTTCATTTTCTATAGCGGTTGCCAACGGGATGCCATTGGCAACGCGGCCATGCGGGCGGACATCAAAGGAATCTTCTTGAATTCGTCCAAGATGCTGCGCGGGGATGCGACAGTGAATTACCACGCGGTGGTCGCGATAGTGCTTCGAAAGCACCTCGCCGTTGGCGGCCAGATAGGCCATCATCCGCCCGTTCTCGACGCCGATCTCCACGTCGACGTCGAGAAAGCTGCGGCTCAGTGCATCGCTCACCGCGGCGGTCAGATTGGCCAGCCCAAAACCCGTCCGCGCGCTAATGGGCACGGCGTTCGGATAACGACCGAGTATGCCCTCTAAACGAAGGCGGTCGGGCAGCGCGTCGACCTTGTTGACCACCAGCAGCGTGTCTTTCCGTTGGATGCCGATCTCTTCGAGAACGCTGTAGGCTGCGGCGATCTGGTCGTAGACGGCCGGGTTGGACCCGTCGGCGACGTGCAGCAGCAGATCGGCCTGCCGAGCTTCCGCGAGCGTGGCCTTGAAGCTTTCGACCAGATGGTGCGGCAGGTCGCGGATGAAGCCGACCGTGTCGCTCAGCAAGACCGGCCCCCAGCCGGGCAACTGCCATCGGCGCGTGCGGGTGTCGAGCGTGGCGAACAGCGCGTCCTGCACAAACACGCCCGCGCCGGTCAGGGCGTTCATCAACGTGCTCTTGCCGGCGTTGGTGTAGCCGACCAGCGAGACGGTCAG
>CAYMQL010000160.1:0-6181 GCA_964392255.1 uncultured Planctomycetaceae bacterium
CGTCATGGGACAGGTTGAATACTTGCCCCGAGTCGAACGTAGCCGCGTCGTCGAACGGCTCGGCGACGGGATTTCCCTCGGCGTCGATCCCGCTGAGCAGCTCGATCCGCCGCTCTGCCCGTTGGAGCAACTCATACGACTGCCGCAGCAGCTTGACGCCCTCTTCGTAGCGTTCGAGCGACTCGTTCAGGCCGAGTTCGCCCTGCTCCAGGGCGTGGACGATTTGCTCCAGACGATTCAGAGCGTTTTCAAAGCTGAGCGGGCCGGACGGTTGGTCGTTGGTTGGAGTGGTCATGCCCATAGTATATCGTATTGGAACCATGTCGTTTAGCGGCCGGCGATACGCTGGCCGCTAAACGACGCAAGTCGCAGTTCTCGCCGACGTGCCGTCGGCGGCTAAACGATATTTTTCTCGCCGCGTGGACGCGGCGGCTAAACATCTTTCTCTCCCCTCTCCCCTCTACTCCCACTCGATCGTCGCCGGCGGCTTGCTGCTGATGTCGTATACGACGCGATTGACGCCCTTAACCTCGTTGATGATGCGGGTCGAAATCCGGGCCAGCACCTCGTAGGGCAGGTGGCTCCAATCGGCGGTCATAAAATCTTCGGTGTCGATCGAGCGAACGGCCACGACGTCGGCGTAGGTCCGGGCGTCGCCCATCACGCCGACGCTTTGCACGGGCAGCAGCACGGCGAACGCCTGGGCCGTCTGGCGATACAGGCCCGCCTGCTTGATCTCGCCGACCACGATGGCGTCGGCCTCGCGAAGAATATGGAGCCGCTGTTTGGTGACCTCGCCGACGCAGCGGACCGCCAGCCCGGGACCCGGAAACGGATGCCGCCAGACAATATCCTCCGGCAGGCCGAGTTGCACGCCGAGCTTGCGCACCTCGTCCTTGAACAGATCGCGCAGCGGCTCGATCAGTTCGAAGGCCAAATCCTCGGGCAGTCCGCCGACGTTGTGGTGCAGCTTGATCGTGGCGGCCGGCCCATCGGGCGTGCCGCCGCTCTCGATCACGTCGGGATAGAGCGTGCCTTGGGCAAGAAACCGGGCCCCCTTGATCTTGGCCGCCTCGTCGGCAAAGCATTCGATGAAGGCATGACCGATCCGGCGGCGTTTTTCCTGTGGCTCGACGACGCCTTTCAACGCCGCCAGGAAGCGGTCTTCCGCTTTAACGACGTGCAGATCGGTCTTGAAGTGGTCGCTGAACTCGCCGATGACGGCCTTCTCTTCATCTTTGCGCAGCAGGCCGTTGTCGACCAGGATGCAAGAGAGTTGCGGACCGATGGCCTGGGCCAGCAGGGCGGCGACCACCGAAGAATCGACGCCGCCGGACAGACCGCAGATGACCCGATCGTCGCCGACGCGGCGGCGAACGGCCTCGATCGTTTCGCGGGCGAAATCGCCAAGCCGCCATGTGCCCGAACAACCGCAAACGCTCTTGAGAAAGTTTTCAAGGAGGTGCGATCCCTGCGGCGTGTGCGTGACTTCAGGATGGAACTGCAAGCCGTAGATCGGCAGCGTCCGATGCTTCACCGCGGCGATTGGACAGGTATCCGTGGCGGCCAGCGGCAGAAAATCGTCCGAGACCTGCTGCACCTGATCGCCGTGGCTCATCCAGACTTCAAGCTGCTGGGGAATGCCGGCGAACAATTCGTTGGACTCGGTCACGCGGCAATGCGCCCGGCCATATTCTCGCGCCGGCGCGTTTTTCACCTGGCCGCCGAGCGCCTGGCAGGCAAGCTGCATCCCATAGCAGATGCCCAGAATCGGCAGCCCCAGGCGGAATATTTCAGGATCGCACTGCGGGGCGCCCGACTCGTAGACGCTGGCCGGACCGCCGGAAAGGATGATTCCCTTCGGCGCCAACTCGCGAATGCGCCGGGCCGGAAGATCGTGGCGCACGATCTCGCAGTAGACGTTCTGTTGCCGCACACGCCGGGCGATCAGTTGGGCGTATTGCGAGCCAAAATCGAACACCAGCACCCGTTCGTCGGCCAACCGCGTCATCGTCTGCGCTCCGATGGAAAACCCGGTATTATAGACCGTCTGCGCCGGCATGGATAGGGTCTGCCTGCCGGCGGGTGCGGCAAGCGTTCTGGTCGAATTCGTCATTCTGAGCGAAACGAAGAATCTCGCGGGTGGCTGCGGAATCTGCGTAAAATGGGCCGGCTTTTCGTAATTCCAGATTGATCTGGACATCCAAGAGCCTTTTTGCGACACTCCCGGCCCAAATACTCGGAAATCGGCGGCGGCGGTTTCATTCCCGCTCGGGCCGACCGCTCTGATGGCGAGCGTCTTTTCGGAGGATTGAAATTATGCCTGCAAAGATCGCAAGAGTTTTGTTGATCGGTGGAATCGCGGCGGCATGGGCGGTTTCTTGTCCCGACGCTTGCAAAGGATGGTCGTTGCTCGACCCGTTTTCGTCCCAGGCCTCGACCGATGCGAAAACGAAGAAGTCGAGTGCAAAGAAAGTCGAAAAAGAACCGTCGACGTTCGATAAGATCAACTCCGGCACGAAGAACTTTTTCAACAAGACGGGCGAAACGCTCGGGCTGAAAAAGCCGGAGCCGAAAAAGAAAGCCGTTTACGCCACTCCGCGACGTCCCGAAATCCAAACGCGCAAGAAGACTTCGAGTTCTTGGCTCGACATGTTCAAGTCCGAAGAGCCGAAGAAACCGGATACCGTGCCCGAATGGATGAACAACAAACGGCTCGATCCGTAGGAAACATCGGCTAGTCAACGGTCTGCTTTCAGTAGACGGCTTTAGCGGACAGCTTTTCATAACGCGGGCGAAGCGTCGGTTTTTATGTTCAAAATACCGGCGATCGGCCGTTTGGTTGGGGACGTTCTTTCGGTGAGAACTCTTTGCGACGGCCTGATGCGCGCAAGCCGGCGGCTGTGCCGGGCGATCCTCGTTCTGGCAATCACCATCGGAACGGGCTGCGCGGCGTCGGGGCCGCTCAAGGATCCGCTGTTCTCGCCTCGCGGCAGTTCAGAAGACCAGGCGATTCGCAAACGGGTCGAAGCCGATCCGTTTCCTTCGGCCAAACAAGCGGGCATGCAGTCAGTCGCGCCGCAGGCCGGGTTTGCCCAGCGCGGTTGACGCCCCTGCCGCAAGCGTCCATACTGGATCGCCGCTCTCGTCGGTTTGGGTTGCGAGCGGCAAAACACTCTCTTGAAGGAATTCACGCTGCCATGCACGCCGGTCCTCTGCGCAATCTGCCGTCGGTCCAAGAACTTCTGGAAAATCCGTCGCTCCGGGGACTGGTCGAACGAATCAACCGAAACACCGTGGTGTCGACGGTTCGGGTCGTGCTCGACGAGGTGCGGCAGGAAATTCAGACCGCGGCCGCCGATCGAACCTTGCCCAATGCCGCGGATCTCGTCGAGCGGATCGCACGCCGGGCCATGGCCGGCCAAACGGGCGAACTCCGGCCGATCATCAACGCCACCGGGCAGCTTCTCGAAAGCCGCTTCGGTTGGGCGCCTTTGGCCGAAGAGGCCGTCGAAGCCGCCGCCGCCGCGGCGCGCGACTACGCTTCCGTCGAAACCGACCTCGTTGCAAACGGATCGGCGCGGCGCAACGCCGCCGTCGAAAACTTGCTGCGCGAGCTTACCGGCGCCGAGGCCGCGCTGGCGGTCAACAGCCACGCCGCCGGAGTCGTTCTGGCGTTGGCGGCGCTGGCCGCAGGCCGCGAAGTCGTCGTCTCGCGGGGCCAATTGATCGACGTCGACGAAGATTGCCGCCTGCCCGACGCAGCGGTCGCCGCCGGCGCAACGCTTCGCGAAATCGGCGCCACGAACAAAACCGAATTGGACGATTACGCGCGGGCCGTCGGCGAGGCGACCGCCGCGATGCTGCTGGTTCGGCCCGGCAATTTTTCGCTCGTCGGCGCGGCCCAGTCGGTCGCGCTCGAATCGCTCGTCGGCATGGGCCGGCAGAATCGCGTGCCAGTGATTCACGATCTGGTCGCGGCCGCGATGATCGATCTGCGGCCGTTCGGGCTCGACGGCTTCCCGGTTCTTGCCGAAAGCGTCCAGGCAGGGGCCGACCTGACGATCGCCTGCGGCGAAAAGCTGGTCGGCGGTCCGCAATGCGGCCTTCTGCTGGGCAAAAAGAACGTGATCGAACGAATCGATCGCCATCCGCTGGCCCGAGCGTTGCAGATCGACAAACTGACTTCGGCGGCGCTGATCGCGACGTTGCGGCTTTACCGCGACCCGCGCCAGGCCCGGCTGAGCATTCCACTGCTTCAATTGCTGACCGCGTCGGCGGAGAATTTGAAGTGCCGGGCCGAACGTTTGACGCCGCAGGCCGCGGCGCTGGCGGCTTTTGATGATGCCGAGGCCCTGCCCGACGCTGCGCCGATCGGCTGGGGCGACGATCCTGCCCGGGCTATGCCGACCTGGTGCATTGCATTGCGTCCGGCGGCGATGTCGGTTGCTCGGTTGGCCGCCGCCTTGCGGCAGGGCGTGCCGTCGGTCGTCGGCCGCGTGAAGGACGATCGGCTTTGGCTGGATTTGCGTTCGGTTTTGCCGCGTCAGGACCTGGCGTTGCTTGCCGCGCTCGATGCGCTGAGTCCGCAGGAGTCTTCCCCCCCGCCGCCGGATCGGCTATAAAGGAATCTGGCCGACGAAATCAACCCGAGTTGGGCGACCTTTGCTCGCGGAGCGTGCCATCTTGCGATCTAAGGCATTCGGCATTTTGATGTTAGCGGCAATGATCGGGGCTTCGGCCCCGCTCGGCGCGGCGGAAGAAACCGATTTCTCGGCCAAGCTGCATCCCTGGGGCCAGTTTCAGCCCGGCGCCTGGAAAATCGTCCGCGTAGTGGCCGAAACGCTCAACAAACAAGGCCAGGTGGTCAGCACCAGCAAGACCGACACCAAAACGACGCTGGTCGGCATCGACCCCGACGGCGTGACGTTGGAAATTCAGGCCTGCATGGAGGTGGCCGGAAAGCGGTTCGAGGCCGAGCCGCAGACCGTCAAGCAAGGTTTCCACGGCGAGATGCTCGGGCCGCACCTTGCGCTGAAAGAGCTCGTCGACGGCGAACTGGTGATCGAAGGCCAGACGATCGCCTGCAAGGTGCGGCAGTTGGAATCGGTGTTGCCCAGCGGCAAGACTACGACCACGATCCACTATTCGACGACGATTGCCCCTTATGTGTTGAAACGCGAAAGCGTCACGTTCGGGCCCGACGGCAAGACGGAACTCAGCCGCACATGCGTCGAGGTGACGTCGCTGAACATGCCGGTCAGAGTGCGCGGCGAGTTGAAAAACGGCGTGTTCGTGAGAATGGCCAATCGAACCGACGCGAACGCGGTGGCCACGTTCGTCGATGTGCTGCCGGAAGTGCCCGGCGGCATTGTCGCCAACCGGTCGAAGGAGATCGACAAGAACGGCCGGCTGGTCCGTCGCAGCACGCTCGAGCTGATCGACTACGGCGAAGAGCCGGAGCGGGACCGCAGCGGGATTTTTGGCCGCAAGCGCCCATCGCGTTACCGCGTCAAGTCGTCGCCGCGCTAATCCGCGTTTCTCGCCGCCATTTCTTGGCTCTCAGGAATTAATGTCGCGATATTCCGGGGTGTAGCTTGTCTCGAAATATGTGCGGATTAGGGGCCACGCTCCGGGAGCTGTTAGGTCCTGGCTATCTCGATCCGACATTACTTGCCGGATACGCGACAAATGACTCTGCCTGCGTAGCCTAGATGCCCCAGTGTACGGCTTCTGTAGAATTTTAGATCCTTAGAGTTAATCTCATCCGCATAATCGGCCGATCCGTTAAGAGCGTGACTACCGTCACAATCCGCAAATATTACCACCTAGCACTCGCGTTTTCTTCGACAGGGGGAGCCATAAATGACTACCGGCATCAGATTCTGGACCCGTGCATTTATTCTGCTTGCCACGGCCGCGTGGACGTGCGCAGCCTATTCGCAAAACGTTGACAGCGAGGCGGGCCTTGCCCCGATTCCCGCACAGGCGCCGGGGGACGCAGAATCGTACGCCCCTCAGGAAGCGACGATTGTCGACGGCGATTGCTGCGAGGCGGATTTCTGCGGTATGCCCGTTTGCAGTCCTCCGGGCCGATTCTGGCTTCGGGCGGATTATCTGATTTGGTCTACCAGCGGCATGACCTTGCCGCCGTTGGTGACGACCAGCCCCAGATCGGAAG
>CAYMQL010000161.1:0-6172 GCA_964392255.1 uncultured Planctomycetaceae bacterium
AAACCGTCGCCCCAACTGCCAGGACAAGCCGGTCCAACACGTCCGAACGAAGCGTACGCTCGCCCTCAAGGAAAACGCAGAGCACCACCGAAAATCACTCGGACGCCGCCTCCGCCAAAATGTTGCTGTCGTCGAGGAATTCCACGGGCGGAGCGCTCTTGCCGTGCTCCCACATCAACGAGAAGAACCAAACGCCGCTTTCGCCGATGCAGAAGTCCGCTGGGGTGAACGACAGCTTGGAATCCAGAGGCGGTTCCGGACGCTGTGGGTGATATTCCGCCGGCCAACCGAAGGCGTCGCCCGCCCAAGATTTCTCAAGGGCATGAAGCTCGGCTGCAAATCGCCGCACCTCGTCCAACTCTGGAATGAGGACAGGCACAAGCGACTCGCAGCCGTCGTGGACCTTAATTCTAGCCTTCACGGTGACCACGCTTTTGCTCCTCTGTTCGCCACGCCTTCAAGATTACGCTCTGGTGTTCTTCCACGATCTTCCGAATCTCGGTCAACTCGTGTTCTCGGAATCCTCGTGATTTGGATAGCGCGACTGGGTTCAACCAATACTTGGCTTCGCTGGATTGCTTTCCGACGTGAATGTGCGGCGGCTCATCAAGATCGGCTTCATAGAACCAGAACCGGTAACCCCGAATACGAAGGACAACTGGCATGAGCCACCATAACCTATTATAAAATATCCACACCCGTCGTCTACGCTTGTAATCGTTTACGGGCAGGGGACTGGCTCATTTTTCGCCCTTTCAAGGGCAAAAAAATGTGCCTGTCCCCTTCGCCGCCTTATCATTCCGTCGCCTGCGGCGTCAAAGAAACCGTCGCCCCAACTGCCAGGACAAGCCGGTCCAACACGTCCGAACGAAGCGTTCGTTCGCCCTCAAGGAAAACGCAGAGCACCTCGGTCGAAATACCGGCCTCGCGAGCGATGTCGTCCAACGGCCGACGACTTTGATGGATCGCCTGCCGGAGATGCCCACACAGCGTGTTCTCGGTTGCGGCCTCGCACATGCGGGCGTCGCGCTCAGCCAGAGTAGGTAATTCCCGCGCAATGGCGTCGCGATCTCGCTGGATTTGAAAAAGCAACTCTTCGGGTATCCGGCGTTCGCTCATGGCATCTAACTCCTGGCCCGAGCGGTTACTGCTCAGGACGGGAAACCTCATAGGCGGTGATCGGGATAAGGGTCAACAGATCAAGGTACTCGTAGACGCAAAGCAGGTATCGCCCATCGCCTGTTTCGCCCCAACAACACGGTTTGCCCGTAGAGCGGCTCTTACCACGTCGCTCCGGCCGGTCCACAACGTGTTCGAAATCATCCCGGCTGACACCATGCTCTGCTAGATGTTCGGCGATTTCAGCGGTCCAAACGAATTGGTAATAAGACATGCTTATTCTACTCCAACCTGGAGGCCGCGAACAACCCCTTTACGTCCACAACTGCCGGTCGAGCATCCGGTAGTTCACCGCTTCGTTGAGATGATGCGGGCGGATCGTTTCGCTCTGTTCCAAGTCGGCAATCGTCCGGGCGACGCGAAGCACCTTGTCGTGGGCGCGGGCCGAAAGGCCCAGCTCCGACATCGCCCCCTTCAGGATGTTCTGACATTCGTTGTCGAGTCGGCAAAACTGCCGGGTTTGGCGGTGGCTCATGTCGGCGTTGTAGCGGGTCCGCCCGCCGTCGAAGCGGGCCGTTTGAACCGCGCGGGCCGAGGCCACCTGAGCGCGCAAGTCGTTGCTCGGCGTGCCCGACGCGCCGCCCGAGAGGTCCTGATACGCCACCGCCGGCACTTCTATGTGAATGTCGATCCGATCGACCAACGGCCCGCTGATCTTCGACATGTAACGCTCGATCTGCGGCGGAGTGCAGTGGCAGTCGCGACGCGGATCGCCGCGATAGCCGCACGGACATGGGTTCAACGCCGCAATCAGCATGAAATTGGCCGGAAACGTCGTGCTGTTCAGCGCCCGGGCGATCGTGACCGTGCCGTCTTCCAACGGTTGGCGAAGCACTTCCAACGTCCGGCGGTTGAACTCGGGCAGCTCGTCGAGAAACAGCACGCCGTTATGGGCAAGGCTGATTTCGCCGGGACCCGGCGTCGAGCCGCCGCCCACCAACCCGGCGTCGCTGATCGTATGGTGCGGCGAGCGATACGGCCGGACGGCCAATAGCGGCTGTCCCGGCTTCATGCGGCCCGAGGCGCTGTAGACGCGCGTCGTTTCGATCGACTCGCCGGGCGTCAGATCGGGCAGAATCGTGGGCATCCGCTTCGCCAGCATCGTCTTGCCCGAGCCGGGCGGGCCGATCATCAGCAGATTATGTCCGCCGGCCGCCGCCACGCAGAGCGCCCGCTTGGCCGCCTCCTGTCCGCGCACGTCGGCAAAATCCACGTCGTAGCTCGAAAGCGTTTGGAACAGCTCGTCGAGACGCGACGGCTGCGGCTCAATCTCAATCTCGCCGGCCAGAAACGCGACGGCCTGGGCCAGACTGTCGATCGGAATGACCTCGACGCCTTCAACCACCGCCGCCTCGGCCGCGCTAAGACTGGGAACAAGCAGGCCGCGGAGGCCTTGTAGTTCCGCGGCGGCCATCGCCATCGACAGCGCGCCTTTGGTCGAGCGTGTCGTGCCGTCCAACGCCAGCTCGCCGACGACGGCGTATTCTGAAAGTCGTTCGGCGGCGACTTGTCCGCTGCCGACCAGGATGCCCAGCGCAATCGGCAGATCGAACGAGGACGCATCCTTGGGCAAATCGGCCGGGGCCAGGTTGATCACAACCCGATCTTGCGGACGCTGAAAACCGGAATTGACGATCGCCCGCTCGACCCGATGCGTGCTTTCCTTGACGGCGGCCTCGGGCAGACCCACCAGCACGGTTTTCGGCAGCGCGGCCGGCGAAACATCCACCTCGACCTCGACCGGCACGGCGTCGATGCCCAGAAGCGAGAAGGTTTTGAGTTTGGCGAGCATGGGGGTATTTTACCCTCTTTCCCCAGCCGTCAAAAGAGGGTACGATTGAGTTGTGATGCCCTACGCAGGGAAAGTATTATGACCACACTACTGGAACGCGCGTTTGCCGAGGCGGGTAAGCTCAGTCCGGCCGAGCAGGACTTGTTGGCTGCCCGCGTGCTCACGGAGTTGGGCGAAGAGGCCGAGTTTGATCGTGCTATCGCCACGTCAGCCGGCAAGCTGGCCACGCTTGCCAACGAAGCGATTGCCGAACATCGGGCCGGCCAAACGAGAGAATTGGACCCCGACCAGCTATGAAGTCGTATACGACGCGCCAGTTTCGCCGGCTTTTCGCGTCGTTGCCGCCTCAAGTTCAGCGTCAAGCGAAACAGGCATACCGGTTGTTTCGCCAGAACGCGGCCCATCCCGGCCTGCACTTCAAGCGAGTGTTTGCCGCCCCGCCTATGTACTCCACTCGCGTCGGTATCGGTTATCGAGCCGTCGGCGTTCTCGATGGTGATGAAATCACATGGTTTTGGATCGGCTCACACGCCGACTACGACCGGCTTCTGGACAGCTTGTAAGGGGATTAACGCCAGTAAATTGGACTTATCCCCCGCTTGCGACGTTTCCACCACAGCAAAGCGGCAGCGGCACCGAATAGCAACGTGATGCTACCGGGCTCTGGAACACTTGCCACGCGGAAGCCTATGCCGTCGGCCTCACGCGTCGTCTCACCGTGGTCGCGGAACGAGAACCGCAACGTGTAGGAATCGAAGTTCCAACAGCCGCCCCGGAAGCCACGCCACGCACCCGCGCTGTTGTTCGTGAGATCATACGCCGTTTCGTCCCACTCAAACACGTTTCCTCCCTGGCCCATCGTTCCAAAAGGACTCAGGCCCCCGGCTAGCGTAATGTCCGCAGGGCCTGTGTCATACGATTGTTGGTACACCGCTGTGCCCGCTGCCGTGCCGCTGCTAATGGCGGTGGGATCCGTGTCGCTGCCGGTGGGGTAATCGAAGTAACTGCCGCTCGGGGAATAGTAGGCGGCCTTGTACCATTCGTCCACGCTCGGAAGGAAATAGTGTGCAAGGTCGTTGCGGAAGGGGTTGGCCGCGTTGTATCCGGCATCCCCCGACTGCCAAAGCAGGATATCAGCGTTGGCACTGTATCCGCCCTCGCCGGGCTGCACGGCGAATTTATAGGCAGGCGAAAACCCTTCGCTCGTGTTTAGCCAGTTGACAAAACGGGCTGCTTCGTTCCAAGACACGCCCGTTGCAGGGTGGTTCACTCCGTTGCCACCGTACCCAGTCATGTCCGCCAGCGTGATCCCCAGCGAACCGGCTGCACTTGCCCTGGTGATCATATCACGGGAGATTTCGTACGTTCCCATCCGGTAGTCATAGTCCACCTTCCCACAAGCATTCAGCAACCGGGTGTCAGCCGCATTGCCGGGGTTGCCGATGTTCACGAAGTCGAGCGTGAACTGATTCTCGCCTGTGCCGAAGGTGTCGGCCGACGCCACGGAGCCAAGAACACTGGCGAGCAAGGCCACTACAGCCGCCGCCAAAGTGGCTTTTGTCGAAAACCTTCTTCTACGCATGGTTCGTACCCCTCCCGTTTTCAAAACAGATAGAAAAGTAACTGAGGTTGACTATACCGCCAATATAGCAATACCATTCTTTCTGTCTATATTGCCACCCACCGGAAAGCAGATTGTGATAAACGGGAGCAGGCGGGGCCAAATTCACCACAACTCGGTTCTGGGGACGTACGAATCCAGAATTTACTAGCGCACGTTCTACGTGATGAGTACTTTCTTTCACAGCCTGTTCCGGCAGCCCAACGAACACGACCTTCGGCAGCGCGGCCGACGAAACATCCACCTCGACCTCGACCGGCACGGCGTCGATGCCAAGAAGCGAGAAGGTTTTGAGTTTGGCGAGCATATTCAAATCCCCTCTCCCTCCGGGAGAGTGTTGGGGTGAGGGCTTTCAACGCCCGGCATTCTGCCATCTTCTCGGACCGCCCGAAAGCGGGTAGAATCGTGTAGTATCGGCGGGTTGAACGGCGTCGCCGGAGGAAAACGTTCCGTGCAAGAGGAGGGTCCGCAGTATGGACGGTCGCGATTGGGAAGGTCGTATTTCGGTTGCGCCTGACGTGTGCCACGGAAAGCCGTGCATTAAGGGCACACGTATCATGGTTTCGATCATTCTCGACTACCTGAAAGCGGGCGAGACCATCGAGACAATCCTGCGTCAGTATCCCACCCTTGCGGCGGAAGATGTCCGCGCCGCGCTCAGCTATGCGGCATGGTTGGCGCACGAGGAAGAAGAGCAGCCACTGCACACGATCGCAGCAGAATGAAGTTCAAGCTCGACGAGAACTTGCCCACCGCGCTGAAGGAATTGCTTCAGGCAGCGGGCCACGACGCGATGACGGTCGCGGACGAGGCTCTTGGCGGGGCTGCGGATCCCAAGGTCTTGCAGATCGCCACGTCCGAGGGTCGAACGCTTTTGACGTTCGATCTCGATTTTGCCGATATCCGCCGGTTCCCGATTGGCAGTCACGCGGGAATTGTCGTGTTTCGCCTGCACGATCAGCGTTGGGCGGTACTTGAACGGCCCGCTCGCCAACTGATCGAATCCGGTTTGCTCGACGGTCTGCAAAACGGCCTTGCCATCGTTGATGAATCACGTGCTCGAATTCGTACCAAGAAGCCAAGTCCGCGTTGACATGAATTTCATAGCGCGGCCCGAGAATTAGTCCGATCGCCTATGTGCAGGAACTTCGCTGAAAGACTTTGGGTTGTTCGGAGAAGAGTGCTCACCTTTATGGTGGTCTTTCTTCTGGGGAGTGGGTTGGGTTTCCTAGGGCTGTTCTGCGTAACGCACTGGAATGCCGATCCATTATGGCTCATGGTCGTATTTCCGCTCCTTCTTGCGATCGTACTTGGCACGCGTCCGGTCTTAGCCTATTCCCTTGAGCGCTGGATCAAGCGGCTCGAAGTGACGTGTTGTCCTGCGTGCGGCGAGTTTCTCTGGCGAACAGAGTACCACGCTATGCGAATCGCCGTTTTTCCGCGTTGCCCGCGCTGCTGCAAACCACTCGTTGACTCAGGTGGCGAAAGTGACAGGTCAGATAAGGAAGTCTAGATCGTTCCGTGGGCAACGGTTCGGGGATCATACCAATCGCCTGGGAATCACGCCCTTTTCCCGTTGT
>CAYMQL010000162.1:0-4214 GCA_964392255.1 uncultured Planctomycetaceae bacterium
CCGCCCCTATCCCCCCTTCACCACCAGCACCCTGCAACAGGAAGCCAACCGGAAGTACGGATTTACGGCACGTCACACGATGCAGGTGGCCCAGTCGCTCTACGAGACCGGGCACATCACCTACATGCGCACCGACTCGACCACGCTGGCCGCGGTGGCGGTCGACGCCGCGCGGCAGCTCGTGGCGTCGCAGTACGGCCCGGAGTATTTGCCTCCGTCGCCGCGCGTCTATCAAACCAAGGTCAAGAACGCGCAAGAGGCGCACGAGGCGATTCGCCCGGCGGGCCATCCGTTCGATTTTCCCGAGTCCCTGCGCAGCCGGCTCAGTCCCGACGAGTTCAAGCTGTACGACTTGATCTGGAAGCGGACCGTGGCGAGCCAAATGAGCGACGCCCGCGGCCGACGCCTCTCGATCACTATCGAGGCCGACGGCGCGGCGTTCGCGGCCAGCGGCAAAACGATCGAATTTCCCGGCTATTTGCGGGCCTACGTCGAAGGTTCGGATGATCCCGAGTCCGATCTGGCCGATCGCGAGGAAGTGCTGCCGGCGGTCGCGGTGGGCGAAACGCTGCAATGCGCCAACATGGAGCCGAAGAGCCACACCACGCAGCCGCCCAACCGTTACAGCGAGGCTTCGCTCACCCGAGCGCTCGAAGAAATGGGCATCGGCCGGCCCAGCACCTACGCCTCGATCATCGATACGATTCTGGCCCGCGATTATGTGTTCAAGCTGAAGCGGGGCAACGTGCTCGTGCCCACCTGGACCGCCTTCGCCGTCTCGCAGTTGCTCGAAGAGCATCTGCCCGAGTTGGTCGATTACCAATTCACGGCCGAGATGGAAGACGAGCTCGACGCGATCAGCCGCGGCGAGATGAATCATGTCGACTATCTGCGGATGTTCTACTTCGGCAATGAGCATCCGGGCTTGAAACAACTGCTGCAAGACAAGGCCGATCAGATCGACGCCCGGAGCGTATGCCGCATTTCGCTTGGCAAAGGGCAAGGCGAGGGGCCGTCGGGCGAAGAGATTTTTGTCCGCGTCGGCCGTTTTGGGCCGTTCCTGGAGCAAGGCGAACGCCGGGCCAGTCTGCCCGACAAGCTGGCCCCCGACGAATTGACGCTCGAAAGCGCGCTCGAAATGCTCGACAAAGCCCAACAGGGCGACCAGCCGCTCGGCGTCTGCCCTGCGACGGGCAAGCCGGTCTTCGTCAAGGTCGGGCGGTTCGGCCCTTATGTGCAACGCGGCGCCGGCGGCGACGACGAAAAGCCGCAAAACGCCTCGCTGCTTAAAGGCATGGAGCCCGAACACGTCGACCTGGAAACGGCGCTGAAGCTACTCTCGCTGCCGCGCACGCTCGGCAACCATCCGCAAACCGACGCGCCCGTGGTGGCGCACAACGGTCGATTTGGACCTTATGTGAAGTGCGGCGAAGAAACCCGATCGCTTCCCGACGGAGTCTCGCCGCTGGAAATTACATTAGACGAAGCTTTGCAACTGCTGGCGCAGCCGAAAATGCGGCGAGGCGCCGCCGCGAGCAAAGAGCCGCTCAAGACGTTTGACGCCTCGCCGGCCACGGGCCAACCGGTGCGGCTGATGCAAGGCCGCTACGGGCCTTACGTCAGCGACGGCGAAACGAACGCTTCGCTGCCGCGCGGCACAACGCCCGAAGAAGTCACCTTCGAGTACGCCGTGAATCTTTTGAAAGAGCGGGCCGAAGCCGGTCCCTCGAAGCGGGCCGGACGCAAGAAAACGCCCGCCCCGCGCTCCGGCAAAAAGGCGGCGACAAAAAGCCCCAAAAAAACGACCCCCAAAAGCTCAAAACCTAAGAAGAAGGCCGGCCGAAAGAAAGCCTAAAGGGCGCTGCCGTTAAAAATCTTCCCGCAATCATGTCTAAAACATCTCCCCCCGCTTCGACTCGCGTTCGCCGATTGCTCGTTTGGTGCGCCGTTGGATTGACCTCGCTGGTCTTGCTCGCGTTGGCCGGCATGGCCGTATTTATGTGGACGACCGACGCGGGACTGGCTCGCCGCACCGCGGCGATTCGCCAAGCGGGCGATCCACTGACGCTGGCCGATCTGGCTCGCAAACCGATCCCGTCGGAACAAAACGCCGCCGTGCCGCTGCGCCGCGCTGAAAAAGCCATTGCGTCCATTGCGGGCATGACGTCCCGCCTGCCGCCCGCCTCGCAAAAGCCCGCGCCGCCGATCTCGCCCGAAGATCAGAAAACCATCAAAAAAGCGCTGGACGCCTTTCCGGAGGCGATTGCGCTGATCAACGAGGCCGCGACCTGCGCCGACTACGAACCGCCGCTGAACTACCGCGTCTCGCCGCAAGAGTTTATGGCCCAAGTTACCGGCAGGCTCCCGCAATACCAAGTGATTGCCGACGTGTTGCAGCGCCGGGCGCGGCTGCTGTCGGCCGAGGGAAATCAGGACGAAGCGGTGCGCACGGGTTTGCTGCTCTTGCGGCTGGCTCGCCATTTTGATCGCGCACCGCTGACGATCAGCTACGTGCCTTCGCTGGCGATTCGCCGCGTGGCGGTTGCCACCATCAGCGACGCCCTGCGCGCCGGCCCGGTGTCGGACGACGTTCGCCGCGCCCTGGACGCCGAGCTTGCCCAACAGGACCCGATGCACGGATACGCCTGGTCGCTGAAAAGCGATCGTGCGTTCACGCTGACGGCGCGCGGCGTGCTGCCCAATCGCAATCTCCGGCTGATTCAAAGCGGACTTTGGAATTGGGAAACGTCGGATTATCTCGACACGTTGGCGGTTTTTCTCGATCTGGCAGAACATTCGCAATCCTATTTCCAGGGAGTGCAAACTCTGGGGCAGACGCTTTCCGACAAACAGTCGGATCCGTTGGTTCAGGCGCTTGGCGCGACGTATCAGAGAATGATCGGCGCTCAAGCCCAGATGCGCGCGTTGCGGGTGCTCAATGCCTTGCAAGCCCGCGAAACGCCCGAGGCCCAACGGGTCGTCGACGTTACCAAGTTGGGCTTGCCGCCCGAGGCCGTCGTCGATCCGTTCAACGGCGAGCTTCTGCACGCAAAACGGCTTCCCGACGGCTGGCTGGTCTATTCGGTCGGGCCGAATCTCGTCGACGACGACGGCGATATATACCGTTGGCCGAAAGGCGACGTGGGGCTCGGACCGCAATCCAAAGCCGAAACCGCCGAAAAGCCCCCGGCGGAAAAACCGTAAGCCGCGCCGTGTTGCCCCAATCGGTCAAACATCCTCTTCGCTCGATTGCAGCCAGCGTCGCCACTGCATGATATTTGCGTGTCGTCGCGCTCGCCCCCCACGGTACGCCTTGACGACCCAATGCCCATAGAATTAGATTCAGGCATGGGGAAAATAAAATTTCCTATCACTTTTCCTATCACTCACTTTGGGACGCGCACCGCCGTGGTTAGTGGCGGGACATGATTTACATGCCGCTTTTGCGGCGATGCCAAGCGTAGGTCAGTAGCCCCAGACCAGCTATGCCCAGCAACACGATGGTCCCCGGCTCGGGAACGAGAACAGCCATCATATTGCCCTCGTAGAGATTAATATTCGTACCATCCTTAGATAAATAGGAACCGAAGAACATAGTAAGGCCACCATCCAGACTGTTAGGGGCGGTTGTCGAGCCATAGACATACTGATCAGGCCACCACATATTGGCCGTATCAAACTTGATGGTTACGGTAAAGATTTGGTTAGACAACTCGGTTGAGGTTAAGGCGAGGCCGGCTGTTGTAGTGCTCCATACCGGCGTTTGGTCCGTGAGATACCCTGTTGGTGGATTAAGGTTCGTTTCAGTCGAGAAAACCCAACCGGCAGGGCCTGTCCCCGATACCCATTCAAGCGGCTTATATTTCTCGCCCCACTGGCCCGAGTCACCGTTATTGCCCGACAGCCAGAAGGTACTCAGAACGCGATTATCGGTGGTTGCCGCAGAAAAGAGACTATTAAAGTTCGTGTACCATGAACCTGATGTGCCGAGATATGTTGCTCCGGATCCGGTGTACGTAAATTCTAACCCAGGAAAAAGACTTCGCTGTCCTTCGTAGGCTGTGAGGGACCCGTCCGCACTATAGCGGTAACTACCGAACACGTTGTTAATCAGATCAGCACCTGAAAATGTGTAAGTTCTCTGGACGACCTCGGCAAACAAAATGCTTCCCGTGGCCACCACTGCTGCTACAATCATCACCATAAACATTGAT
>CAYMQL010000162.1:4224-6163 GCA_964392255.1 uncultured Planctomycetaceae bacterium
CGTTTCATCTTTACCATCCTTTGGTCCGTAGGGCAGTCTAGTTGTTTTGGAAATTAGAAGTTAGGAATTCAACACACACACGCACTCTTGAAAGTCGGCCTTGTTTCTAGTTGTCATGGTTGAAGCGCCGTCACCGTCCGTTGCCACCGTGTTCGATTCCCTCGCACATGCCCCGCATCTTGTTTCTACCTCCGTTTGTGGTTTCTCTCTCGTCTTCGGGGTTTCGCGTAAATGTTTTGATCCGCAATACTCAGGAGAAACAACAAAGATAAACCGCCGACCGTTGCGTGCAGCACAACAGACGGCGGATTACACACGGGGGAAAACACCCAGCCCAAGAAAGGCCCGCTGCAAGATGATGGCTTGCACGGCGAGCAATGGAGACTAGGTTCGCTACCTCAAGATTGGAGCCGCACCCGTAAAAGTTCGTTTGCCGCACCCGACATTGATTCTAGCAACTTCCCTAATTTTCCCCCCCCCCTCTCATTTTGTCAATGGTTTGGCGGCAAAAATCTATGAAGAATGGAAAACCTTTGTGGGTGTGCATAGGGGGGGCATGCTTATTGGTGCCTACAACGATATCGCCACCCGCCCGTCCGAAGGGCTTTTCGAGCTTTCGAGCGACAGTCTGCCGAAGCATGTTTTTATGGGGAGCCGCACCGAACGCTAAAACGCCCGCAAAAAGCCCCACTTTTCAGTTAGTTTGCTCTCTGCACGCCTATTGAGCACCTCAACGTCGCGGCGGGGAACTCGTCTGACGACAACTATGCCCTGCCCGTCTGCGCTTGCCACGCCCAGACGATTTTTTTCGGTTCCTATCACTTCTCTCCAGGTTTGAGGACAATTTGATGTTCGAATTGGGGAGCTGCTGGATCTTGTGGGCTTGGATGCGCACAACCCCCATTAGATTGGGGCCTGAACTCCCCGGGAGATCTGTTTCGCTATTATTTTATATTTTCCTTTGTCAGGATTCGATCTTCGGCGGCCTATATGGCAGAGGGAGACGGGTTTTCGTGTTTCTGACTTTTTTGAGTGTATTTCACCGCTAGCTAGCGTCGCTTTGGTATGAAAGGCATGTTTCTTGCGCAGGATCGATCGAAAACGAACTGCCTTGCAGTAGTCGAAAGGAGACTGACGATGAGACATTTTGTAGGTGCTCTATTGGGCCTGGTTGTACTGTTGATGGTTGCCAGCATCGCCCAGGCTGCAATCGTTGAGCAAACGTATACATTCACCGGCGCTGATCTGGTCAATAATGTGTTCGGTTCTTACCGTCACTCAGACGGATCTCTAAAGGCTTATGAGGGGATGCGCAGCATTTACAGCACACCGGCGGGGGGAACGCCAGCTGGAGCAACCTATCTCGGCACGTCGGGTACTTATTACACCAACTTCAACAATCTCTGGAACACGGCCGTTGCCGATGAACGGGTTCTGGACTATTTCTGGCTGTCGGGGAATAACGGTTACTCAGGTCAGTGGGGCGAGGATTACAAACCGTTGGAGTGGATTTCGGGAACGGGTCCCAACGGTTGGACATTTTCGACAGATGGCGATGGAGATCCCGTATGGACAACGTCGGAAAATGGTTTGGCTTTGAGTGCCGCCAACCTGGCCGATCAGGACTTCTTTGTCACAATCAAATTCGATACGGAAGACATGTGGTACGAGAACCCAAATAACTACCTCTACGGCTGCAATACGGCCCCGAACAGCTTGAACGGACTTACTATGTACTTCGGCTCTTATCTCTCGGACCCCGACGGAGATCCCGTGAACCGATACGTCGGCAACATGTTCGCAGCCGCCGTCCCCGAACCCGCCACACTTTTCATCTGGTCGATTCTTGGGGGGCTAGGCTTTGTTTTCGGCTGGCGGCGGAAACGAGCGGCATAGTCATCCAATTTGTAAACATTAAACCCGCGTCTATTTTGCCGCG
>CAYMQL010000163.1:0-2146 GCA_964392255.1 uncultured Planctomycetaceae bacterium
AGAGCCGCATGGTGTACGTAAACGAGACGCCGTTGAACGTCTTGGAGACATTTTGCGACTCGACCGGCGGCGTCTCGGCCCAAAGTCGGTTTGCGGCCAAGGCGACCAACGCCGCAACCAACACAATTCGCATCCAGCGTTGCATTCCACAGCTCCTTTTCGAATTTCACGACGCTCCCCAGGGTGCCACATTCGAGCGGCGAAGGCAAGACGAATCGGTTGCCCAATACGGAAGCGGAAAGTATGCTTGTGGGGCAATCGGGGCCAAAAAAACAAAAAACTTGGGCGCAGCCACCAACTCCAGCGCGCGGCACTCCCTTGCGGCGTTCTCGCATGACTCAATTTCATACGAACCAGCGGACCGAATTGTTTGCGCGGCAGCCTTGGATGCTGTTTGTTGTGCCGTTTCTCGTCTATATGCTCGCCGGCTCGCTGGAGCCGACGCCCGACAAACCCGGCGGCGGCATGATTGGGCTTTCGATTCCGTATGCAGCCTACCCGTGGATCTATACAGTCAAAATCGCGCTGACTTTGGCGGCAATCGCCTTCGTCGGGCCCGGCTATTGCAGTTTTCCCCGGCGGCTTTCGCGGATGGCGATTTTTGTCGGCATCGTCGGCGGGCCGCTCTGGATCGGCCTGTGTTCGCTCAACCTGGAACACGCCTGCTCGCCGCATCTCGATCGCGTCGGGCTCGGTTGGCTGATTGCCGCCGGCGACCGGCCGGCGTTCAACCCGTTCGAGCAGCTTGGCGGTGCGTCGGCCTGGGCTTTTCTGGCGGTGCGATTCTTCGGACTCGCGGCCGTCGTTCCGCTTGTCGAAGAGTTCTTCCTGCGAGGCTTCGCCATGCGGTTCGTCATGGAACGCGACTGGTGGAAAGTCCCCTTCGGCACAGCCAACCGGCTGGCCATCATCGTGGGCACGGCCTTGCCAATGCTGATGCATCCGGGCGAGTTGCTGGCCGCCGCCGTCTGGTTCTCGATGATTACGTGGCTGATGCTGCGGACGCGCAACATCTGGGATTGCGTAGCCGCCCACGCACTGACGAACTTGATTCTCGGCGTCTACGTCGTTCTTTCCGGCTCGTGGCGGCTGATGTGACGCGGGAAGAATGCCGCTTGCGGCCGTAGATCAAGAATCCCAATCGCCTAAAAAAAGCCCCCCAAACTGAAGCGACAGGACAGCTAACTGTCGCCTCAGCCGGGGGTGGGAGACGTTCCTTGTATATTGTTGGCGATGCGGCAACTTGCCCTTATTGTTAGAGGACAACCCTCCGAGCTGGATGCCATCGCAATCCTGCCGGCAGCACGCACCGTTCTTTTTTTATGCGATTGCTGTGCTGCAACATTCCACACGGCAGCCGCAGCATAAACCACTAAGGTTCATTGTTAATAAACTACCATGCCTGTCAACGGAATTGCATAATTCCATCGGACAATTTGCGTTTTTTTTGTTCTCTTTTGCGCCATTCCTGGGGGGGTGAAGCAGCAAGTTCGGCGTTTTGGCCCGAATACAGGGGAAACCACGGCGTCAAAAAAACCGCTTGTTGCACCCCGGCACGGCAAAGAGAACAGCCCCAATGTCGCTGACACGAAAATTGGGACAGCCCCAAAAAATCGATCGGGAAAATGCGGCTCCGCACGCAACGGCGCATCACCGGCGGCCGTCGATCCACCGCAGCAAATCTGCCACAACCTGATCGCGTTCCGGCTCGCTGAGGACCTCGTGGTACAGGCCCTCGTAGAGCCGCAATGTTTTGTCGGTCGATCCGGCGCGGGCGATTAAAAGACGGCTGCCGGCGGGATCAGCGGCCTTGTCGTCGGCGCCGTGGAGGATCAACAACGGCGACGTCAGCCGGCCCGCACCGGCTTGGATCCGTTTGGCCGCACGGAGGATTTCGGCGCCTGTGCGAATCGGAAAGCGGCCGTGAAAGGCCAGCGGATCGTTGCGAAACGCCTCGACAACGGCCGGGTCTCGGGAGATGAATCGGCAACCAAGCCGCACCAGCCGCAGCTTGGGCCAAACGACGCTGGCCGCCGAGGCCATGCGGCGGAGCAGAGGAAAAACGTCGCGGCCGACTTCCACGGCCGGCCCGCTAAGAATCACGCCGCGCACATTCGGCGACCGCTCGATGCAAAGCAGTGCCGCA
>CAYMQL010000163.1:2156-6149 GCA_964392255.1 uncultured Planctomycetaceae bacterium
GCAATGGCTCCGCCCATGCTGTGACCCAACAAAAACAAGGGCGTGTTTGGCTGTCGCGCCGCAACGCGCGTCAAAAAGGCCTCGGCGTCGTCGAGATACTCGTCGAAGTTTTGGATCATCGCCCGCGGGCCGTCTGAGCGGCCGTGGCCGCGCAGGTCCATTGTGTAGACCGCGTAGCCGCGCGGATTCAGATCGTCGGCCAGCCGGGCGTAGCGCCCGCCGTGTTCACAAAAACCGTGGATCACCGCCACAACCGCCGCCGGATTTTGTTCGGGCAGCCACCACTGCTCGAAGCGGCGCAAACCGTCGCGGGCCGTAAAAGACTGTTCGTGGTGCGGCATATTCGGGCGCCTCGATACCGTTCCCCCCACTGTAGCGAATGGCAACCTGTCGGAAAAGCACGCCCGGCCGACAAGAAACGCGGGAGGCCAGACCTTCCAGCCTGACCTCCCGCCAATCTCTGTTTGGAATCAAACGCGGGCTCCAAGCCGTAAACAAACAGTGTTCAGAACCCCACGGACACCGATACCCCGCGGCCGCGGTAATAGAATCCGTAGCCCGGCTCAGCGTAGTAGCATCGGGGCCGCGGTACCGCCACAACCACCGGCGGCGGCACAACAACGCGCGGAGCAACCCAGGCCGGCGAACGCACCGCGACCGGCCCGTGATATCCGCCCCAAGGTCCCCGATAGTGCCCGTAATGGTGGTGATATCCGCCGGCTTGTGCCGTCGCTCCAGTCAGACACAACATGCCAAGGACAGCCAGAATCAGTGTGAATCGTCTCATCGCTAGGGTCCTTTCGGATGAAGGGAGTGGTTTGCTTTCTGAGAGCCAACCTTTTGCACATCCTGTGCCAAAACCGCCAAGGCGAATCGCAAAACACTGCAATAAAACACCTTACAGCAACATGGGCGATTCTTTGCGACATTGAAAACCGCCAAAAGTGTCGTCGCAATGACACACTGAAATGTCGTATTGATTGCGCTTTGATCGCGCTTCGGCTGAAAAATCTGAGTCTTCGGCCGGTCACGCCTTGTCCACGGTTCGCGCCGTCGCGTCGATTGACCGCCCACGCGGCGGCGTCTAACCTGAAAGGCTATGATCTATCGAGCCGCACTGATCTCTGCGATCGTCTTGGTCTTCTCGGCTAGCTTCTGGGCGCATCATTGGGTTGCGGCGTCCGCGAAACCAGCCCCGACGCCGCCGGACCGCTGTCGGCGGATCATCTCGGTGGCGCCGAGCATTACCGAAACGCTGTATGCCTTGAACCTTGGAGACCGGCTTGCGGGAGTCAGCCGCTACTGCACCTTTCCGCCCGAGGTCCAGGGCAAGCCCCGCGTCGGCGGCTATTACGATCCAAACTTCGAGGCCGTCGTTGCCCTAAGGCCCGACCTGGTCATCATGCTCAAAGAACACGAAGAGTCGCTGCCGGGCTTTCGCAAACTGAATCTCAACACGCTTGTGGTGAATCATAAGACCATCGAGGGCATCATCGCATCGTTTCGCGCGATAGGCCGAGCATGCGGCAACGAGGCCGAGGGCCGACAGATGGCCGAAAGCTTTGAGAATCGCTTGCGGCAGATCCGCGAGAAGACGCAAGGGCTGCCGCGGCCTCGCGTGCTGCTGGCACTCGATCGCACGTTCGGCAGCGGACACGTCGCCGACGTCTATATCGCCGGTGTGGACGACTATTTCGACCGCATCCTCGAATTGGCCGGAGGCGAAAACGTCTATCTCCACCGCGGCGTCCGAAATCCCGTCGTCTCGGCCGAAGGCATCGCGTGGCTCAATCCCGACGTAATCATCGACGTCGTCCGCAAGGAAGTCCTCGAAAACCACGATCGACAGGCGATTCTCGCCGATTGGAACGAGTTGGGCCGCGTCGAGGCCGTGCGGAACGGTCGGGTGTTGATCTTCGACCAGGACTATGCCAGCGTGCCCGGTCCGCGTTTTCTTGCGTTGGTGGAAGACTTGACCCGCGCTTTGCATCCCGAAGCGGAATGATCTTAAAACAGCGACCCGCTATGCCCGACGCAAATCCTCCGATCGTACTCGAAGCCCGCCGTTTTTCGTGCTGCGTTCACGAGCGGTCGATCCTGCGTGATGTGTCGTTTCAGATCCGCCGCGGCCAGTATGTATCGATCGTCGGGGCCAACGGGGCGGGCAAAACGACGCTGCTCCGCGCGCTCGATCGCATGATGATCGGCCGGGTGACGGGCGAAATCGACATCTGCGGCACGCCCTGGACGCGATGGAAGCAGTCTGAGCTGGCCAAGACGGTGGCGCTGGTGCCCCAGGCCGACAGCCGCGTGCTGCCGTTCGCCGTCGAACAATTTCTGTTGATGTGCCGCTATCCCTACATGAGTCCGTTTGCCACCGTGCGGACGGAAGACCGTCGGATCGTGCGTCAAGCGATGGACGACGCGAACATTGGCGATTTCGCTGAACGTCGGCTCGACACCCTCAGCAGCGGCGAACGCCAAAAGGTCTACGTCGCCGCCGCGCTGGCCCAGGGTGCCCAAATCTGGCTGCTCGACGAACCGACCACGTTTCTCGATTACCATCATCAGCAGGAAATTCTCTCGCTGGTGGCGACCGCCAACAAGCAATCGGGCGTCACGGTGGTGGCCGTCACCCACGACTTGAATCACGCGGCGTTGGAAAGCGACCGCATCCTGGCCCTGCGCGAAGGCGCGTTGGCCTTCTACGGCGAACCGGATGGGATCATGAAGCCCGAGGCGCTCGAGCGCATCTACGGGGCACCGCTTCTGCTGGTCGATCACCCCGAGGCGTGCATGCCGATGATCGTCCCGCGCACAACGCCCGAACAGCGCACGCGCCTCGCCGCGCGGCGGTCGGGCACGGAGGACTCGCCATGAGCCGCACGAGCCGAGTCCATTTCGGGTTGTTGTTGGCGGTTGCGGTCGCGCTTGGCGTTGCGCCGTTTTGCGGCATGGAGCCCATCTCGCCGCGCGCGCTGTGGAGCGACATCGGCGACGGCACGCAAAGCGTCATTCTCTGGCAGTTGCGGCTGCCCCGGGTGGCGATGGCGTTTCTGGCCGGCGCCGCCTTGGCCACAAGCGGCATGGTCTTTCAGGCGATGTTTCGCAATCCCTTGGCTACGCCTTTTACCTTGGGCGTTTCCAGCGGGGCCTCGTTGGGGGCCGCGCTGGCTATTCAACAAGGCTGGACGTTCCTCACGCTCGGCGTCTCCAGCGTCTCGTTGGCGGCCTTCCTCGGCGCGATCCTGACCATTGTCCTGGTCTACCTGCTTGCCGCCGGCAGCCGCGAAGGCTCGTCGACCGCCACGATGCTTCTGGCCGGCGTGGCCGTGAGTTTCTTCTTCTCCAGCCTGATTCTGTTTCTGCAATACATCAGCGACTTTACCCGATCCTACCAGATGCTTCGCTGGGTGATGGGCGGACTGGACCGCGTCGTCACTTTCGCCGACGTGCTCCACGTATTGCCGTTCGCCCTGACCGGCTGCCTGATCGTTTGGTATCTGACGCACGAATTGAACCTGCTCTCGACCGGCGAAGATTTCGCCTTCAGCCGAGGCGTGGACGTGCAACAAACGAAGCTGCTGCTGTTCTTCGCCGTGTCGTTGATGGTCGGCGCGGTGGTGGCGGTTTGCGGCCCGATCGGATTCGTCGGACTGATGGCGCCGCACATCTGCCGGCTGATCGTCGGGCCGGACCATCGCCGGTTGTTTTCGACTGTGTGGATGTTCGGCGGCGTATTTTTGGTCGTCTGCGACACGCTGGCCCGCACCTTGATGGCGCCCACCGAATTGCCGGTGGGAATTCTGACCGCCCTGTTGGGCGGCCCGTTCTTCCTCTGGCTGCTGCTGACCCGCCGCCGCGATTTCTCGTAGCACAAAGCACGACCCTTACGCCTTCGGGTGCGGAATTTTTCATGGCGGCCCCGTCATTCTGAGATCCGTAGGGAGCGTGCTTGCACCACTGCTGTAAACATCATTGCCGTTTATGGAC
>CAYMQL010000164.1:0-6119 GCA_964392255.1 uncultured Planctomycetaceae bacterium
GTCTCCGAAGGAGTTCCCTGCCCAACTTTGGGCCATCATCGTATATTTTTGCCCCCTCGAGGGATCTTGATAGCTGTATCCGTTGCCAACGTAACCCGGATCACGTGCATACCAATTATCATAAAAATCGGATTCGTGCGCTGCCGTGGTACCGTAGGGGAAATCGCTGTCCCAATCCACGTGAAAATCCATGAAGTACGTGGCGCCGCCCGTGTCGGCCCGCATGGCCTTCTTGATGGCCGAAACCTCGTAGGAAGAAGCCGGGGTAGTGACCCAAATGCGGTTGTGGTCCACCTCGTCATTGTTGGGCGAATTGCGGAAGTAGCCGGAGTATCGGCCTTCGGGATCGACCTGCGGATAGATGTAAAAATCGGCCACATCGCGGAGGGCGGCGGCCTCGGCCGAGTTGCCGGTGATCCAATTGACGAATCCCTCGATGACGTAATGGCCGTAGGTTTCGCAGCTATGATTGCCGGCCATCATGACGATCTTGGTTTTCGCCGCAGTCGAAGCGGGGTTGGTGATATGGAAGCCATATAAAGGCAGCGACGGAACATTGCGGCCCATGTCGTCGGTGTAGCCCCCGCCGGCCGTGCCGGGCGTGTGATCGATGACAAGGCTTGTCCCGTCAATGCTGCTGGCGGTCGGCAATACGTACTGCTTGCCTTGAAGGGAGGATACAAACGAATCGGTCCTGCTCGTCTGATACGGTATCATGGTCGAGATGTACACCGTGTTCGACGTGAATGCGCTGCTGTTGGAAAAATGATAGTAATCACCGCTGGTGTAGCCATTGCTGAAAAAGTGCCAGTTCACGTTATCGTAACTGTAAACGAACCGCTCTTCGCCAGTGGGGTGATTGTAGGAAGGGTTGCTCACGGTTGCTGAAAACCGCGGGACCTTGAAACTAGGCTTGGCGCCTTGCACTCCGTCCGCCCGTAAATAGAGCGCCCACCACTTGCCTATATAGGAAGTAGGTTCCTGACAGTTGTAACGCGGGACCAGTGAAACGGTCGTGCCGCTGACGGTAGATGATGCGACGTCAAGAGAGCCGCTGTCGAAATCTTGCGACAGCGTAATTGCGGCTGAAGCGTTGCCTGAAAATAAAAATAAAGTGACGGCAATGGTTGGAACAAAGATGGTTTTCGGGAACATGATCTAACGCTGCCTCGGAAGGTGTGAGGATTGGAGGGAATAAACGGACTACATCATCATCTTCCTTTTTAGTTGATATCCGCATTGAGATCAAGCATTATGGCGGCTCGCTCAGGAGAACTGCAAAATCGGGATTTCTGGAGGTGATGGGAAGACGGGTCATCCTGAGCGCAGCGAAGGATCTCGTTGGCGTATCGGTACTTGCACAAATGGCAGAGGAGATTCTTCGCTACGCTCAGAATGACCTGTTGAGGGACTTTGCAGTTCTCCTGGCGGCTCGCTGCAACCCATTTCATGCTGAAAGATGAAAAATTGCAGGAAGACAGTACTGAACTTATACATACTGTCCCCACCAGAGGCCTAGTAAGCAGACAAGGGCATCAAGGGATTGCATAAGCAAGAAGGGCGGTATTTCGCTCAATAGCCGTGTAAGCTGCCGGCTATTGCAAGATCACTTGACCGTCTTGAGCCATTCGCGAATCACCCAACCGACCTTGGCCAGACTCAACGGCGAACACTTGTCGGGCGTGTCGCCTTGGGTGTGCCAGGGCGGATAATCGAAATCGATCACGTCGATGCAGGGGATTCCGCCCACGTCGTGCAGCATGATGTGGTCGTCGCGCACCTCGTGCTTCGGCTTGGCGATGAACTCGCCGACGCCCAGCCGCGCGGCCGTCGCCCAGACGTCGGCGACCAGCGGCCGGGTGTCTTTCCACCACAGGCTGTTCCGCTCCTGATAGATTTGAAGATCGGCGTCGCCCACCATGTCCAAGAGCACGCCCCAGCGGTATCGGTAAGGGGGCTTCTTCGCAACGTACCGGCGGGCAAAATATTCGGAACCCAGAAAAAACCTGTCGCGATGCTCGAAAATAAACTCTTCGCCGTCGAGCAGAAGAAAATCAACGCCGTAGTTGCATGGGAGCTTGGGCATTTCGCGGGCTAGCTCCATCAGAATCGCCACGCCGCTGGCGTTGTCGTTGGCGCCGACAAACCGGCCTCGCGGATTTTCCGGGTCGAGCATCGGATAGGGCAGCGTATCGTAGTGAGCGCAGAGCAAGATGCGCTCTTTGCTTTTCGGATGCCAATGAACAAGGATGTTTGCCATAGGCACCTGTGCGTCGGCGTGCGGATGGCGAACGCGAAACCGCTGAAACTCGACCTCTCCGCCGAGTTTCTGAAAATGGTCGGCCAGCAGGCGTTGTTGGATTTCCATGCCCGGCGAGCCGCTCGGCCGCGGCCCGATCGCGCAGAGCCGTTCGAGATGCTTGAACGCCGCGGCGCCGTCAAAGGGGATGTCGGCCAATTGAAGCGTCGAATCGGCGGCGACCGCCAGCCCCTCGGGGCTGCGATTGCCGAAAAGAAACCAAGCGGCGACCCCTCCGCAGCATACGGCGGTCGCCGCTGCCGCGACCAGTCGGCGGCCTGTAAAAAGCCCCTTGGCGTTCACCGGAACATGCTCCGAACGGATTGACGTTTGCGTCTCGAAGGGATTTCAAAGCTGTATTATAGCCGCAGGCCGGAACAGAGTCACCGCAATCTCGGGCCGATCGGTCGCGAGCGGTTGTTCGGCTGCGGCCCCCACATGGCGGGGGCCGGAAAATCGCTTTTCGATTTTGCCGGCGACCCCCCCTATAATTGTCTTGCGGCGGCTGCCCGGTTTGCGGTATCCTAGAGGTATTGGTTTGGTGCGCCGGAACCCGCCTTCAGAGCAGGCAAACATATCGGCGTTGTCGTCGCGATTGGATTTGCGACGTGCAACGGTCTCAGCGGCTCAATAGTTACCTCGCAGACGCTCCCATTCTATGATCGACGTGCGTGCGATTATCGAAGTACACGAGACGACCGTGGCCCGGTGGCACGCGCAGGCCATCGACAACGTCTACGAGGGATTTTTGGGCGTGGTTTGCCTTCAGCATCAGCAGAATTTTCGACTCTGGCATCAGGAAGACATCGCCCGGAGCCCCGACATCAACGACGCCGACATGGCCGCGGTGAAGCGGACGATCGACGGGCTGAATCAGCGGCGGAACGATCTGATCGAGCGGATCGACGACGCTTTGATTCAAGAATTGGCGGCGGCGGGCGTCCAGCCGCAGCCCGACGCCCCGCTGAACACCGAAACGCCCGGCAGCGCGATCGACCGGCTTTCGATTCTGGCCCTGCGCCTTTACCACATGGAAGAGCAAGCCAGCCGCAGCGACGCGGCCGACGATCATATCGCCAAGGCGAAGGCCCGGCTCGAAATCCTGCACGAACAGCATCGCGACCTCGGCCGATCGTTGAGCGAACTGCTCGGCGACATCTTTGCCGGGCGGAAACGGCTGAAGGTTTATCGCCAATTCAAAATGTACAACGATCCGACGATGAACCCGTATCTCTACGCGGCCCGCCGACCCGCGGCGTAGGAAATGATGAAGGCTGAATGTTGAATGCTGAATGGCAAGCAGCCCGCGGGATTCGATTCAGCATTCAGCATTCATCCTTCAGCATTTGTCCTCACGGCAGCTTGATTTCTTTTAACGCATAATCGAAGCTGCGCGTGATGATCGTCGCAGGCATCTTGTAGACGAAAGCGAACTCTGCCGGCGGCTTTTCTGTGTTGAATCGGTACGTCGCCGCGATCTCGTTGTTCCCTTGTGCAATCGTCTCGAAGCCGGAGTGCGCGATCGGCTTGCCATCGGCGCCTTCCAGATAGGCCTCGTTGTCGGCGATCCACTGGCGGTGCGAGGCCAGCGCATCGCCGGCGTCGTCGAATCGTATGCGAACGACAATCTCCAACGTCCCCGCGCTTCGGCGGACACGCTCCAACGCGACCGCGGCGCCGGCGATTCGCTGCCGGGCGTTTTTCAGATCGGTCAGGTTCGGAAACCGGAACGTCTCGACGCGGCCGGCGATCGTGGCGTGCAGTCGGCCGTTCAATCGGGCGATTTGCCGGACGCCGCGCGGCGGCAGACGCAGCGGAAGCGTCCAGCTTGCGGCCGAATTGACGCCGCCGGCCGTTTCCAATTGCGCCTCGGCGTCGGCAACGGGCAACGACTCGCCGCGATCGTCCGTCGCCTGAACGTCGGCCATCGGTTGAACCAGACGGATGATCCGCAGCCGCGGTTCCCACGCGATTTCCAGCGCGACGGCCAGCGTTCCTGCGTCCGGCCTGTTCAGGTCGCGCCGGGCGACGATCGAAAGCGGCTCGATGCGAAACGGCCCGCTGTAACACGCGCGGCCGACTCTTTTGCCGTTCGATGCAGCAACGAGGCATACGGCTCGGCGCCCGGCGTAGGCGTACGCCGTCAGACCGGCTTGGTCCAACACCTGGTCCAACGCCGGCCAGAACGGCGTTTTGTCGAAGTGCAGGGCGAGCGTCGGATCGCCGTCGGCGGATCGGCCGAACTGCGGCCGGCAATCGGCTACGACGTTGCCCGACTGCTCCTGAAGCGCCGCCAGCATCTTTTGAAGCGGAATCGCATCGGCGTGCAGCGTTATGAGCGAGCTATGGGCGAACGCCTCTGAAGCCGCCTGTTGCAAACGCCGCCGCACGCGGCCGAGACGCTCTTGGACTTCGGCCGAGTCGATCTCGTCGGCCGACGGAAGCAGTTCGAGCGCGGCCGGACCGCGCCGCAGCAATTCGGCCTCGGCGGCCTCGCGCTCGGCCAGTCGCGGCGAGTCGAGCCCGCGAACCAACCGACGGACCTCGTCCTGCAAGTCGTCGGCCGCTGCGGCCCGTGCGGCCAACAAACAGCCAAGAAGCAACAAGCAGTGGTTCATTGTCGATGTCCCAAGTGATCCGCGGTTCGAGGCGTTCATTTTACTTGATCCGGCGCACGGCTGTCTGAAAGTTTCAACCGGCGATACGTTTCGAGCGCCGCGGGAAACGGGGCCAACGCCCGATCGAAGATGCCAAGCGTGTAAGCGATCGTCATGCCGTAGTTGCAGATCGGCACACCGGCCGCGCGGCAGCGGGCCATCCGGGCGAGCATCTCGCGGCGGTTCCACATGCACGCCCCGCAATGCACCACCAGTTGATACGAATCCAAATCGGCGGGAAAATCACGCCCCTGTGTCGTTTCGATTCGCAGATCGCCGCCGACGAACTGCCGCAGCCAGCGGGGTATTTTCACCCGGCCGATGTCGTCGCCGATCGGATGATGCGTGCAGGCCTCGGCCACCAGCACGCGGTCGCCGGGCCGCAACCGCTCGATGGCCAGCGTCCCGTCGACAAACTGGCACAAGTCGCCCTTTTGCCGGGCGAAAAGGATCGAGAACGAAGTCATTTTGACTTCGGGCGGCGTGTCGGCCGCAACTTTCAGAAAGGCCTGCGAGTCGGTCACCACTAAGGCCGGCGGGCGGTTCAACCGGCCCAACGCCTCGCGCAGCTCGCGCTCCTTCACCACCATGCAATAGGCGTCGCCGTCCAACAGGTCGCGGATGGCCTGCACCTGCGGCACAATCAGCCGGCCCTTGGGGGCCTCCATGTCGATCGGCACCACGAGGACGGCCATCTCACCCGGCGGAACCAGATCGGCCACCAGCGCCGGCGGACGCAAAAAGTCTTCCGGCGCCGCCTGAATTAGCGCCTCGCGAAGATCCAACACGCCGCGGCCTTGCAAGGCCGCGGTCTCGACGACCGGCACGTCGGCCACCCGCAGCTTTTCGACCAGTTCCGCCGAAGGCCGGGCGACGTCCGACTTGTTCATCGCCGCGATGACGGGCACGCCCCGGCCCTGCAATTCGCGCAGAATCGCCTCCTCAAAGGCGTCCCAACGGCCGGCGTCGACCACCAAAATGCCGATCTCGGTGCGATCGAATACCTGTCGCGTCTTTTCGACTCGTTTCTCGCCCAGCGCCCCCTGGTCGTCGATGCCGGCCGTGTCGATCCCCAGCACCGGCCCCAGCGGCAGCAGCTCCCTCGGCTTTTCGACCGGGTCGGTCGTCGTGCCGGCGACCTCCGAGACGATCGAAACCTCTTG
>CAYMQL010000165.1:0-6105 GCA_964392255.1 uncultured Planctomycetaceae bacterium
AGTCGTTTCCGGTTCGAAAGCCAGCGGCCCTCTCCAGAATAACTGGCGTCCGATTTGGTCGCCGGTTCTGGCGTGATATCGAATCACTCGATGCTCTGGAAGACGGAGCGTAAGGTCGCAGGTGATGTGCAGGCGACGCCAGATGCAAGCGGGAACCATGCCGCGTTGACTTAGATAGCGCCGTGGTTTGAACCAAGCCGGATGCACTGCAAGCATCTTTTGCAGGCTGCGAGCCGCACCGTATGCGGCTCCGCCGCTGGTTTTGCTCAGACTGCTCCAAAACGAGTCTTTGCTCGGCTGGCCGCCCCGACACATGGAGTTGCGAAAGGTCTTGCACGCTTCAAACATATACCATCCTGTGGAGTTGTACTTGGAAGTGGTAGGGGTCAGAGCAGCATCATCCACGTGAATTCCTCGGAGTGGGAAAGCGTATCAGTCGAGTGGACGCCTAGATGCAACGCCGGGGAATGCGCGTCGTCCGTCCGCACTTGAAAACCGGACGCCGCGGGTTCTTTTTCGTCCGTCGGCTGGCTCGGCAGCACGATCGGGCAGGGCGATTCCCACATGAGGTCGAAATTTTCAAGCATGATTCCGGCTCCTTGAAAAGAGAACGTGCATCCACGATCGCCTCGGCGCACACTCCGTCCCCGTGGGCGACACCGTCCCCCTTTTTTACGCGCGATCCTTCGCCGACGGGATCGAATCGGAATCGCGCAAGTGCTTTGTCACGGTTAAGAATCGGTGTGCCACTGGCTATGCCAGTGCCCGGTTCTTGCGAAAGGCCAAGCAAAACACTGGCATAGCCAGTGGCACTCAATCCTTAAATCAAAGGTTGACACAACACTAGGCCGCGGCGTGCTGCGGTTGGGCACGCCGCCGTTCTTTTTGTCCGTATCCACACACCATCTGCCGCAACTGCGGCACGATTTCGTCGGGGGCCTCGCGGGCAAGGCGCTCGAGCTGGGCAATCGCCGCCTGGAGGTCGTCGACGCCGGCCCGCTTGCGGTCGGCGACGATAATTTTCGGGTGGCACGTCGGCAGCAGCCGCTCGCCGGAAAGGTGCAACTCTTCGTACAGCTTTTCGCCGGGCCGCAACCCTACAAACTCGATGGCAACGTCTTCGCCGACGCGCAGGCCCGACAGGCGGATCATGTCGGCGGCCATGTCGGCGATGCGGACCGGCTCGCCCATGTCCAAAAGCAGAATCTGTCCGCTCTGGCCGATGGCCCCGGCCTCGATCACCAACTGCGAGGCTTCGGGAATCGTCATGAAGTAGCGCCGCATGTCGGGATGCGTGACGGTCACGGGCCCGCCGGCGGCGATTTGCTGCCGGAACACCGGAATCACGCTGCCTGCCGAATCCAGCACGTTGCCGAAGCGGACCGTGACGAATCGGGTCGGGCAGTTCCCGGCCAGCGATTGGACGTACAGCTCGGCGACTCGCTTGCAGGCGCCCATGATGCTCGTGGGATTCACGGCCTTGTCGGTCGAGATCATCACCAACGACTCGACGCGATATTCCGTCGCCAGGTCGGCTAGTTGGCGGGTGGCCGTAACGATGTTTCGCACCGCCTCCTGCGGATGGCGCTCCATCATCGGCACGTGCTTGTAAGCCGCGGCATGGAAAATGACGTGCGGCCGGTGGTGCATCAACACGCGCCGCATCCGGGCCTGATCCAACACGTCGGCCATGCAGATTTCGAGTTCCGTCTTGCGGGCCAGCGGCTGCAATTCCTGTTCGAGGAAGAATTGCGGCGTCTCGGCGCGATCGAGCAGCACGAGCCGCCGCGGCGCAAACCGCAGCAACTGCCGACATATCTCCGAGCCGATGCTGCCGGCGCTGCCGGTCACCAAAATCACCCGGCCGTCGATCCACTGGCGGATGTTCTCGATGTCGAGTCAGACCGGATCGCGTTGCAGAAGGTCTTCGATCGAGACCGGCCGCGGCGCGATCGTCACGCTGCCGTCGAGCAGTTGGCGGTAGCTGGGCACCACGCGAACGCGGAAGCCGCCGCATTCAGCGTCTTCCAACAACTTGCGCAACTGCGGGCCGGCAAGCTCGCCCTGCATGACCAGAATTTCCTGCGCCCGGCATCGCTCGACAAACCGGCCGGCCTGATTGCAGGGACCAAGCACGGGCACGCCCTCGATCCGCGTACCTGCCATTTCGGCGCAATCGTCGAGAAATCCGACGACGCGGCAGCGCGGCTGGCCGAGGCGGCGAATCATTCGCAACGTCGACGCGCCCATCTCGCCCGCGCCGGCGATCAATGCCCGCGTTTCTCCGGCCGAGGCGAACAGCGGCCATTGCATTTCACGAACGCCGCGAATCAACGAGCGGGCGCCGCCGAGAACAACGACCGTCATACCCCAATCGATCAGGATGATGCTCCGCGGAATGAACGGCGTAGGAACGAGAAAATGCTGGATCATGATGATGGCGGCCAGACTCGCTGTCGCGGCCTTCAACAGAACCACAAGATCGTAGAAGGCGACGGATCGCCGCCAGCCTCGGCATACGCGCAGACCGGTAAACCACGCCAGCTTGACCGCCGCGATCCAGCCGACGGTCGCCAGAAAGGCGTCGAGCCTCTCTTCGGGCAGTTGTCCTTCGAACCTGAGCCGGAACGCGAGATAGTAGATGCCGCCGAACAGCGGCGCCAGCGCCGCCGTGCCCAGTAGATACAAGTGTTTTCGCCAATAAGCCGCATGGTTCATCGCAATTTGCCCCATCGCGTTTTCTAAGCGACTCGTCTTGGAACGATCCTCGTTCGAGGTTCTTCCCGATCGTCTTCGGCTTCGTCCGCATCCGTTGTGAACGGCACGCATTCCTGTGCATCGGCGGGAGTCGGCACGACCGCAGGCTGTTCGTGCCCGTAATCCGCGCCGTATCCATAGCCGTATCCGTAGCCGTACCCATAGCCGTGATAGCCGTAATAGCTTTGTTCTTCGTCGGTGCCGGTGCGGTTGACGACAAGCCCCAAGACGGGAATCTTCATCAGGCCGAGCCGCTCGACCACGCGCATCACCAGCCGGCGGCGGTTTTTCGCGGGCTGTACAACGAGGACAACGCCGTCGACCAGGCGGCCGATGATCGCCGTGTCGGTCGTGGCCAAGGTGGGCGGGCTGTCGACCAGAATCAAGTCGTAGACGGTTTCCGCCCAGGCCAGCAGTTGCGAGAATCGCGGGCTGCTCAGCAATTCGGCCGGGTCGCTGGGCCGCGAGCCGCAAGGCAGAATGTCCAGCCCTTTCACGCCGGACGGTTGGATATGCAAGCTTGCCATATCGGCGAAATCGACGTCGGATCGCAAGACTTCGCTCAAGCCGCGCGGGCCTCGCATGTTCATCAGATTGGTCAAGCCCGGCCGCCGCAGGTCGGCGTCGATCAGCAGCACCCGCTTGTCGGCCTGGGCATAGCATACGGCCAGATTCGCCAGAACCGTCGTTTTGCCGTCGCCCGGCTCGGCGCTGGTCACCACCAGTTGATGCGCGTCGGGATACGTAAGCGTTATCGCGGTTCGAAGGGTGCGGAAACATTCGCTTTCGACCGAGGTGGGCAGCGCGTGGGCAATCAGCGCCTGCGCGCCGACGCTTTCCGGCGCCTGCATTCGCTGGATCATCGTCAGCAGCGGCAGCCCGAGCCGGCTTTGCATCTCGTCGACCGATCGGAAGCGGTCGTCCAGCGCGTCCAACAGCGTCACCATTCCCAAGGCAAGTCCGAAGCCGCCGACGATCGTCAGAACCGCGATGTAGCTCAACCGCGGCGACACCGGGCGGGTGACCACCGTGGGCTCCTCGATCACCGCGACGCGCACTTCTTGCCCGTTCTGTCTCAGGTCGAGCGAGGCGATCTGGTTCAGCAGCACGTCGTTCATGTCGCTAAGGCGTTTCACGTCGCGCTCGAGCATCTCGATTTGAGCGAGTTGGCCGCTCAAGTTGATGGCCTCGGCGCGGGTTTCTTCGAAGCGGGCGTTGAGGACCTGCTCACGCCGGCGCGCTTCATCGAGTTTTTGTTCGACGATTTGCACCAGCCACGGACCCAACTGGTTTTTTGCCGTTCCCGCCAGCCGTTGGCTGACGCGGTCCTGGGCCGAGGCCAAATACTGTTGCGTCAGCCGCATCTGTTCGGCCAGCCTGATGACTTCAGGGTGCATGGGGCCGAGGTTTTGTTGGGCGGTTTGAAGTTGCGCTTGGGTGCTGATCAACTCCTGTTCGAGGTGCGCTTCGACATTGCCGTCGCGATAGCCGAGCCCCAGACTGTTCAACAGGATTTCGCGTCCGACGGCGTCGCCGACCGACATGAGATACTGTCCCAAGTCTTCGCCGTTTTGGATGGCCCGATGGAGGGTGGCCAGCAGGGCCTCTTGCTCGACGCGTTGTTTTTGGGCGGCGATCAGGGCGTCGTTGAAGTAAACGGCCCGCTGCACCATCGGATGCAGCGTCTTGCTGTCGGGACGAAAGCCCATGTCGGCGAACTTGCGGCGGCATTCGAGCAATTCGTTTTGCCGCTGGGTGAGTTTTTCGGCCAAATCGTCGCGTTCTTGGGTCAACATCCGGCTAATGTCGCCGGCCGTCCCCTTGTGGATGCGGTCGATCAAGTCGAGGTACGACTGCAAGACTGCTTGAACTACGTTGACGGCCACCTGCGGGTCTTTGGACTTGTATCGCACCTCGAGGATGCTGGTGGATCGGATGGCTTTGGCGGCAAGATTCTTTTGCAGAACGGCGATCCAACGTTCTTCGGGCACTTCGGCCAGATCGACGCGGTCGGCCGGCCCCAACTGCTTTAGCGCGCCCTCCAACACCTTAGCGCTGCTGATCATCTTCTCGAACGTGGGCATGGCGTTCTGCCGCATCGACTCCTCGCTGGTCAGCGAGGTATCGAGATGGTCGCGCCCGGCCTGCGTGACCAGCATGGCCGCTTTGGCCGAGTAGCGGCGCGGCGCCGTGGCATAGTACAGAGCCCCCAACAACACCGCCGCGGCCATAATCGCCGCGACGAGATTTTTGCGATAGCGAACGGCCAGCACCATCCGCAGCACGCTATGCACAAGCTGGGCCGTGGAGTAGACTTCCGGCTGGTCCGATTCGTTCGGCGTGGTCGCGACCGTCTGCATTGTGCTGACGTTGGTTTGAGGAGAAGAAGCCTGCCCAAGTTTGGTTGTGCAAAACAAGGCGTTTTTCAGAGAACTTGTTTTGCACTCCCTCACGAATAGGGGGCGGAGAGTACCGAACCGTTTCCGATGGGTCAATGGCGTTTTTCTCTCCACTTTCAATGGGACCGGTAAGAATGGCAATTAGACGAAGACATCGGCAATATGGGTGAGATGCGCGGTTTGCAGCGTGCGGCGTTTTTCGAGGCTTTCACTGTGCCGCCGCCTTTTACCGAAGCCTCCAGCTCTTGCGGGGTGTGCATAATGCGCGCATAATAGATCGCCTCTTGCACCTTGGTCGTCGCAAGGCTTTTGTCATCCATTCATGTTCCCTTCTTGACGCCATGAGGACACGTTCATGGAGATCGTTCAGCTAGGCTGGATCGACTATGCTATTCTCCTGATCTACACCCTGTTCGTGCTGGGCATCGGCTTCGCCCTGAAGCGATTTATGAAGACCAGCACCGACTTTTTTCAGTCGGGGCGGGCCATCCCGGCGTGGATCACCGGCTTGGCGTTCATCTCGGCCAATCTCGGCGCCCTGGAGCTGGTCGGCATGGCCGCCAGCGGCGCAAAGTACGGCATCGCCACCGCACACTTCTATTGGGTCGGTGCGATCCCGGCCATGGTCTTTTTGGCCGTGTTTATGATGCCGTTCTACTACGGTTCGAAGGCGCGGAGTGTGCCCGAATATCTGAAGCTGCGGTTCGACGAGCGGACGCGATGCCTCAATTCGATCAGCTTCGCGGTGATGACGTTGTTCGCCTCGGGCATTTCGATGAACGCCCTGGCGAAGCTGCTGAACCAGCTTCTCGGCTGGAATTATCACTGGAGTCTCTGGATTTGTTCAGGCATAGTGCTGTTGTATGTTCTCAAGGGTGGACTCACCTCGGCCATCTATACCGAGGTGATCCAGTTTTGCATGATCGTTTTAGGATTCGCACCCGTTGTG
>CAYMQL010000166.1:0-6076 GCA_964392255.1 uncultured Planctomycetaceae bacterium
GGCGATGACGATTCTATGACGCTTACGGGCCACCGCCATTATTCGTTTTCCCTCGGCACAATACACGGCAATTGCGGGCCCTATTGTGCAGAAAATGCCGCCGATGCCAACAATTTGACCGGCCATAATAGCTGATTATAGGCAGAGGTGGGATTCACGCATCGTCATATCCCCAGCAGCCCTTTGCCCCAGAATTCACGCTCTTTTTTGTTGAGCTTGTACGCTTCGGCTATGCGGCGAAAGAGGGCGGCGGAAATGGGAGCGGTGCTCGACTTCAGCGTCGAAATGCGATTCGGATGGTAGCCGATCTTCGCGGCGAAACGCTTCACGCTCCCATCGACGAACTCCCAGATAAACATATCCAGGTAGGCGCCAGGCGTTGGTTGGGCAATACTCTTGAGGAATGCCTCGGACTCCTCGGGCGTGAGGAATTCGTCACTCTCGACCACCTGTGCGCCGCCTCGAGAATCTGGAATGACGGTCAAGCACCGCCCCGCGCGGATGCCCTTCTCGATTGCCCGAATCGATCTTGACGAAAGCACCGTTGACATAGATCCGCTCCTAATACTTGTGCGGCGTCAGTTCCAACGCCTCCACATTAGAACTATCGGCTGCCTCTCGCTGTTCCGGCGCGACCGCCGCCGAGCGGCGTTACGGCCGCATCGCGAGGTCGATCACATCCCGATCGAAATAGTTGATCGACATGCCGGCGTCCACAACGATCCGCTGGGCGTTCAGGCCGCTGGAACGCGAACTCAACAGAAACGCCGCAACATTAGCCACTTCTTCCGTTTGCACCGCTTTCTTGCGCGGAATCACTTGCTCGGCGTAAAGATAGGCGTCCACGTAGCCGGGAATGCCCGCCGAAGCCGAGGTTTTCAATAGGCCCGGGGCCACGGCGTTGAAACGAATCTGCGAGAAGCGGCTGAACGATTTGGCCAGGAACGCCAACGACGAATCCAACGCCGCCTTGATCGGCGCCATGTAGCCGTAGCTTTCGCTAGCCATCTGCGTGGTCGAGATCGAAATCGTCACCACCGAAGCGTCCGGCGTCAACAAGTCCTTCAGCGCGTTCGACAGGGCGATAAGCGAGTAGCACGAAATGTCGACCGCTTGCAAGAATGCCTTTTTCGCGGTTTCGTGGAAAGGGCGCGGGCCCTCGGAGTAGTCGGCAAAGGCAAGGCTGTGGACCAGTCCGTCGAATTGCACACCCAACTCGGCCAGCTCGTCGTGCAACCGCGCGATTTGGTCCTCGCGTTCGACATCGCAGACATAAACATCCACGTCGCCCAGGAGCTTGGCGACGTTCCGCCGCACGTCGTCGTCTTTGACCACGTAGATGCACCGCGCGCCGGATTCGACCAGCACGCGACTGATGTGCCACGCAACGCTCTTTCGGTTGGCAACGCCGAAAATAAGGATCGTTTTGCCGGAAAGTTGCAGATAATCCATGGAAATCCAACGGGGCGCAAGACGAATCGCATCCGAGCAGCAACGCTCGTCGCAGCATAGCCGAAAACGCCCAGCCTTGCAATCAGTCGTCGATCGGCAGCCCGGCGGCCAGCGCGGCGCCGACGTTGCGAAGCGTCAGCACCCGGTCGGCTGCGTTGATCGACCCGTCGCCGTTGGCGTCACGCTCCAGATTGACCCCGGCCATGCCGTAATTCAACAAAATCGAATGGGCGTCGGCGCTGTTGACCGACCGATCGCCGTTGATATCGCCCAGCAAGCGATAGAAATATTTGTAGGCGTCCTTGGTTCCATCGCCGTCCAGATCGACCGATATTTTGTAGTAGCCGTTGCCGACGGTCGTGTTGCGATTGCCGCCGAGGCCTTGGGTGCCGAAGTCAAACGCAATGCGGTTGGCGCTGGCGCTCAACATGCCGCCCAGGCTGATGTTCACGCCCGAGCCGCTGCCGTCGAGGCCGTAGCGGGTGAGCGTGATGCGGCCGGCGCCGAGCAGCGCGCTCACATCGGACTCGGAGAAATACAGATCGACGTAGCGGACGAACGACCGCTCGGCCATGCCCTTTTGAACGTCGATCGACGTGATCTGGTTGACGCCGGTGGATTCGTAGGCCCCGATGTCGGGCGTGCCGCCTTGCGGCACGGGCGTGCCTTCGATGTCTTCGGTGTAGCCCGCGATGGTCGTGCCGGCGTTGACCGCCGGCGAGGTCGAGGTGGGGTGGAAATTGCCGCCGGCCGGGTCGACCAACTGCGGATTGACCTGCAACGAGCCGGCGTCCTGCGACCATTTTGTTTTCCATTCGGCCAGATTGTAGTAGGTCCAATAGTAGAACAGATCGGTCGTGGTGGCGCTATAGTAGATGTTGTTGCTGGCCGTGAAATAGGGAGTTATGGTCGATGTCGACTCGCGATTGATCTTCATCGCCAACTGCGCGGTGCCGTCGAACGAGCCGACGGCGTAGCAGATGTTGTTTTTCACCACGAGGTGGTGCATCGCGTTGACAAAGCCGTTGTGTTCCTGAAACATAATCGACGCGACGCGGTTGTTGTAGAACGTGTTGTTGAAGATGTTGACGTAGTTCGAGTAATGCAGTTTTACGCCATACGCGCAATTCTCGACCACGTTGCCCTGGACCGTCAGATGGCTTGCGTGTTCGTCAATATAGATGCCCACGGTCATTCCGATGGTGGTCGCGGGATCGTAGGGCGTCGCCACAAGATTCGGGACAATGTTGGCGACGTAGTTATAGGCGATGAGCGTGCCTTCATAGGAGTTTTCGCCGCCCACGTAGATTCCGCCCTGATCGTCGAGGAACAACGAGGCATTGGTTACGGTGTTGTGCGTAATGACATGGGCGCCGCCCCCTTGGATGCAGACGCCGACGGAACTCATGTTGTTAAACGTATTGCCGGTGATGGTCGAAGAGGATGGATAGCCGTAGATGCCGTAGCCGTCGCGAGGCGAAGCGGTGTCCGAGGCGATGTTTTCGATCGTGTTGCCCTGGATCGTGATCGCGCTGCCGCTGATCATAATAACCCCAGCGGCGCGGTCCCACGATTGCATTGCGGTATCGGTGTCGCCCAAATAATTGTCGCGAATCGTGACGTTCGTACACGTATTCAGGTAAACGGCGTTGCTCTTAACGAAGGTGTTGGTCGAGTTTTCGATGATGACATAGGAGCCGTTCGAGACATAAACGCCTCGGTTCGCCGCCTTCGTGATGTCGATGCCGTCGAGTGTCCAATAGTTCTTACCAGACGAATAGACGCAGTACGTTCGGACCGAGGCCTCGACCGTTTTAGCGGTGGGCGTTTGACCGTTGGGCAGAGCGATGTAAACATACGTTGAATCGGTGAAATACTCGCCGGCCGCGTCGAGCAGGGCAAGCTTGGCAGTCAGCGACAGCGTATGGCCCGCCTCCAAATAATACCCATAGCCCGCGGTGGCGGGTTCCCAAGACAAATCGTCCTCCCACGTCACCCGCTTGGTGCTCTGTGTGGAGTCGGTGACGATGCGCTCCTTGATCGTCCAACGATTTTCGCGCAGAACGGCGGTCGCCCCGATCCAATAATCGTCGGGCTGGGTCAAAGACCCGTCGGTCAGATAAAACTTGTTGCCGGCGGTGGTGTCGATCGTGTTCCAGCCGGCGGTGCGGGCCAAGGTGTACCGATCGCCGTCAACAAACAGTTGCGTGACGGTGCTGGCCGACGAAAACGAGGCCCGGTAGACGTCCACCGTGCTGCCGTCGCTGTAAAGGCTCCAGCCGGTGACCAGATTCGAGCCGTTGATGACCGGATTAGCGCCGGTGCCGTAAGCCCCGTAGGTAATCCGATTGCTCGACGTGCCGGAGCTGGAGACGGTCAATTGCTCGCGCCATACATCGCCGCATTTGAACAAGATGCTGTCGCCGGCCGAAAAGCTCCGACCGTTCACCTTGGCGATCGTCTTCCAGGGCGCGGAAATCGAGGTGCCGGCGTTCGAGTCGTTGCCCGCCGAACTCGACACGTAATAGGTCGACAGCATTTCGCGGGCCTCAAGCTGCTCGCATCGCAGCATTCGGCCGCGGACGGGCTGTCTGCGGCGTGCGCTGGGCAATGGGCCGAGTCCGATTTTCTTCAACGAAGCGTTCCACAGTGAAGTAAGTCTACGCATATTAAGTCGCCTTTCTGCATTCGCCTGTTTGTTTCTGCAGCTATTTTTGCTTTACCGATTTACTTGTGCCTTCGCCATGCAAACGCAACCAGCCCCAGCGCGCCGGCGATCAGCAGGGCGAACGTGCCGGGTTCGGGCACGATCGAAGCGCCGGCGGCGCCGGCCATGTTCTGATTCCAATGCTGTCCCAACGCCGACAGGTCGGAAATATCGACCTTGCCGTCGTAGTTGAAGTCGCCCTGAGCCCAGTTTTTGTCGCTGCCGTTCCAGTTCTGGCCCAACAACGAGAGGTCGGAGATGTCGACGTTGCCGTCGAGCGTCGCATCGCCGTACAGCGCATAGGCGACGTGCAGTTGATAGTTGAGCGTGGATTTCCAGCCCAAACCGTGATCGGAGTCGGCGGTCGAACTGCGAAATTGGCCGATGTCGAAATGGGTCGCGCTGCCGCTGTGGTAGCTTGCGGCGAGCAGAGATTGGACCGTCGCTCTCGGATCGCTTTGGCCGGAATAGTCGATAATCAGCGTGCCGCCCTGAATGTCGGTCCCGCCAAGGTTCAGCACGGGGTCGTACGCCCCGAAGCCGTTAAGTTGCAGCACGCCGTTCTCGACGGTCGTCGCGCCTGTGTAACTGTTCACGCTTCCGATCGTGGTCTTGCCGCTGCCTTGTTTCAGCACGGTTGCGGCTCCGACGATTCCCATCGTGCCGGTGACGGTATAATCCTTGGCGGAGTTGTTGAATACGACGCTGGACGGCGAAACATTCGCCGCGCTGATGTCGGCGGTCAGCGAACCCGCAGCCGAGTCGTCGAAGGTTGCCAGCGAGCCGTTGGTATAGTTGGCCGCCGCGCCGTCGCTGGTCTTTTTCCAGTTGTTGGTTCCCGAGGCCGTGCTCCAGGTCGTGCCGCCCGCGCCCGTCCAAGTTACATCGACCGGCGCAGGATTGAGGACCGTTACCGTGCCGGCCGTGGTGGTGAACGCGATGTCCGCCTGCGAGGGATTCCAGAAAAATGTGTTCAAGCTCGGTTGGACAAGGCTGATGGTGAATGTGTCGCCGTGTTGGGGCAGATTGCCCGGATTGGCCATAATATCGAGCGTTACCAACAGCTTGTCGGTCGAGGGCGATGCGCTAGCTAGCGGCACCGTTACGCCAGCCCCGGTCAGTGTTCCGTCGCCGCCGATGTACGTGGTGTAGGGCGACGCGACATAGCCGGCCTCGCCTTGCGAAGCGCTCACGCTGTTGCCGTAGAACAGATATCTTGTATTGCTCAGTTGGGGATCGGTCGGGTCGGCGAGAAACAGCAGAGACGACGTGCCCCCGGTGCTGATCGCGAACTCGGCGCCAAACAGATCGAGCAGGTCGGCGCCGGTGGTACTCGTAATGGTCACATCGACGGTGCCCGACCCATCCGGGGCGATGGTCGTGCTGCCGACGTTAATGCTCAGAGCAGCCTGAACCGGCAAGCAGGCGGCGAACAAAACGACAACGCCCGCTCCCAATAGTTCAAGACAACGCGATCGCGCCTTCATCATGGCCTCTCCTGTAGTCTGTTCCTGGGTGCGTCAAACTGGGCTTGCGACGCATTCTCGCTACAATCCTTATGATAATGCGACTTTGAAAATACGTCAATTATTTTGGGTTAAACAGCAACCCCCTTATGGGCCGTTCGACGGGGAATGTCCCAATTGTCGTGGTTCATCGCGAATAGGGGACTGCCCCCAGCCCGTGTACGCTTACGAAAATCCGCTATTCCTGAAAACCATCGCGGCGGGTATCATCGCAGCCCAACCTGAAAGGAATCTGCCTGCCGTGCATGGAATCAACTCGCCGTCGATTCTCTGGCTTTTTGTCGCCGTCCAGGCGTTTGGCATCCTAAGCGCGTGCGCCGCTCGGCTCAGCGAGGGCTCGGTCGGCCAAGCCGCTGGCCAATGCGTCTTTTATGGGATGTTGCCTCTGATG
>CAYMQL010000167.1:0-6062 GCA_964392255.1 uncultured Planctomycetaceae bacterium
GATTGTTGATTGTCAATCCACAATCATCAATCTTCAATCCAATTCTATCCCCGTTCGCTTCTTCGCATCAGATACTCGCCCAGTGCCCGGTCGAACTGCATGCTGGTGTCCAGCGGCACGTAGTCGACGCCCGCCTGAAAGCACTCGCGGCGGTACGTGTCGCGGAACGATTCGACCTCGTCGAGATACGCCCGGCGAAATCCGTCGGCGTCCAGCGCTAGCCGCTGCCGGCTCTCCGGGTCCTCGAACTCGACCATGCCCTCGAACGGAAAACGCACCTCGGCCTCGTCGAGAACGTGGAACAAAATCACGTCGTGGCCGCCGTGCCGCAGCCGATAGAGCGCCTCCATCACCGGCTCGGGCTCGGCCAACAGGTCGGAAAATATCATGACCAAACTGGCGTGCCGCAGCATTGCCGCCACTTGGACCAGGCTTTGCGCAATGTCCGTCGAACCCTCCGGCTTCAGATTGGCCAAAAGCGAGAGCACGTCGCCCAGATGGCTCCGCCGGCACTTCGGCCGCAGGCTGTGGCGAATCTTTTGGTCGAACGTCAGCAGGCCCACCGGATCCTGTTGATGAATCATCAGGTAGCACAGCGCCGCGGCCAGCGAGATCGAATATTCAAACTTCGTCAGCTCCTGGCGATACGTGTAGCCCATCGACCGGCTCAGGTCCATCACCAGGTAGCCGGTGATATTGGTCTCGGCCTCGAACTTCTTGACGTAGTATTTGTCGGTCTTGGCATAAACGAGCCAGTCGATGTCCTTCGGATCGTCGCCCGGCGTGTATTTGCGGTGTTCGCTGAACTCGACGGAAAATCCATGAAACGGGCTGGCATGCAGCCCGTGCAGAAACCCCTTCACAATGAACTGTGCGCGCAGGTCCAGCCGCTTGATCTGGCGGATCACTTCCGGCTTCAGGTATTTTTCGGCGGTGGACATGGCGGAGTTGTCAGTTATCAGTATTCAGGCGTAGGGTGCGTGCTTGCACGCACCATTGGTTGCAGCAGCAGGCATAAGCCCGGCAATGCCAATGATCTCCGATCATTCAAGTAGGCGTAGGGTGCGTGCTTGCACGCACCATAGGTTACGGTGTCGGCCATAACCTCCGAAACGTCGATCATTCAAGCTGGCTGAATTCGTCGCCGACCCACAGGTCGCTCCCGCCCCAATCGATGGAATATTCCCCAAGCTGCACATAGCGATGAAACGATGACCAAGGCCAGTCTCGCACCCGATCGCTGAGCCGATGCTTCACGGGATTAACGTGAATGTAATCTACCAACCGTTTAACGTCCGCTTCGTCGCGGCACATGTGTTCGTAAAAGCGACGTTGCCAAATCCCCTTCTCCTCTCGGCGTTGACGGCTGGCCGAAATTGCGGTCTCGCCGATTCGGCCTGCCAATGCCCGTGTGACAAGGGTTTTAAATTGCCTCCATCGCGTCGTGTAATCCGTGTCGCCTCGTGGCAATTCCCAGACGGTATGCAAATGGTCCGGCAAGAGCACGATCGCCATCACCTGAAAGGGCCGCAGCCGACGCACTTGACGGAATGCATCCCGTAATGCGTTACGGGCTAGGGGTGACGTCAGGAACTGCTGCCGCTGATGTGTGACCGCAGTAAAGAAAAAAGTTCCTCCTTCAACCCGCCATCGTCGGTAATCGCTCATACTTCCACCGTAGCATGGTGCGTGCAAGCACGCACCCTACCTCTTCTCGTAATTGTTGGTGTAATTTTGATCTAGGCGAGACCGGATCGTCTTGTGCAATGCAACTGGTGAGGTAACACAAGGTAGGCGTTCTCGCGTACCTCCTGTCCCCACTACGGTGAGATCTCCATACCCTAACACTCGCCCCAACGGATCTTGATCGAGTTGGATATTCTCGATTTTCGTGAGGCGCATCTCGCAAGTGTGGTGAAAAAAAAGTCCAGTTTTGAGAATAATGCGTTGGTCCGTCATAACTATTTCGATGGCGCGACGCTGGAAGATAGACAAGATCAGTAGCGGAAGGCCAATAGGTGGAATGATGCAGGCGAGGATAGCTGGTAAGCAGAATGCCCAATGTATCTCAGCTACCGCGACAACCTTTTCCTTTCGCGTCAGAGTAGCCTCGATATAAGGCATCCGACGCCTCGGCGGCCAAATAGCTGTCCGTTCTGGCAGGTTCTCCGTAGCCTGCTGCGTTGTACTTCCATCGAGGTCGACCGCTCCCGGCCATACGTCTGTTTGTTTGGTACTCATTGTTCGCTCCTCCAAATAGTTGCGAAGTAGCGTAGGGTGCGTGCTTGCACGCACCATTGGTTGCGGACGCTGGCATGATCTCGGCAATGCCGATCAATTCCAATTATTCGAGCTTTCTCCTTCTGCCCGCCATCGCCGGTAATCGCTCATGCTTTCACCGTAGCATGGTGCGTGCAAGCACGCACCCTACCAAATCCCTACTTCTCATACTTCGCTATCGCCGGCGGCGGCGTCTCGCGAATCAACCGCTCGATGATGTCTTCGGTGCTGAGGCCCTCGGCCTGGGCTTGAAAGTTCGTGCTGATGCGATGGCGCAGCACGGGGATGGCGATTTTCTGCACGTCTTCGATGGCGACTGAAAATCGCGCGTCCATCGCGGCCAGGGCCTTGCCGCCCTGGATCAAAAACTGCCCGGCGCGGGGACCGGCGCCCCAATCGACCAACTCCTGGACGAACTTCGGCGCCGAGGGGTCTTTCGGCCGCGTGGCCCGGACCAACCGCGATACGTACTGCACGATGTATTCGCTCACCGCTACCTTGCCGACCAGCGTTTGCAGGTTCAGAATCGCCTTGCCCGAGAGAACCTTGCGGACCTCGGGCCGCTCGCCGCGGGTGGTGCTCGCCAAGATGCGCTCTTCTTCGTCGGCCGACGGATAGTCGACCTTGATGTTGAACATAAAACGGTCCAACTGGGCCTCGGGCAGCGGGTAGGTGCCTTCCTGCTCGATCGGGTTCTGCGTGGCGATGGTGAAGAACGGGTCGGGCAGCGGATAGGTCTGCTGGCCCACGGTCACCTCGCGCTCTTGCATCGCCTGCAACAACGCCGCCTGCGTTTTGGGCGGCGTGCGGTTGATTTCGTCGGCCAGCAGGATATTGGTGAACACCGGCCCCTCGACGAATCGGAAATTGCGCCGTCCGCGCTCGTCCTCCTCCAACACGTTCGTGCCGGTGATGTCCGAGGGCATCAGGTCGGGCGTGAACTGGATGCGTTTGAACTGGATGTCGAGAATGCGGGCCAGCGTGCTGACCATCAGCGTCTTGGCCAACCCCGGCACGCCCACCAACAGACAGTGGCCGCGGGTGAACACGGCCGCGAACATCTGTTCGATGACGTCGGCCTGGCCGACAATCACTTTTTGCAGTTCTTCCTGCATCAACTGTCGGTGCTGGCGGAACTCTTGCAAGACGTCGCCGAGATTTCGAGGCTTTGCGGTGGACATGGGGGAGCAGGGACTGGGGGCAGGGGATTCAATTTGCGAATATTGCGTTTAGCCGCCGCGTCCACGCGGCGAAATTGTGTTCGCTTCACCGCGTAGACGCGGCGGCTAAACAAGGTATCATTCTACAGGCGGCGCGCCGAGCGGCCCAGGATTGGCCGCTCGCGGCATTGCCGTCTTAACTAGCTAATTCTAAGATACTTATGATGTTGTTTTCAGCCTATCTGCGGTCGCAAGTCGGGAGATTTTTCGGATGAGAGGCCCGGTTTACGTCGCGGCCCTTGTAGTTGGGCTGTTTGGGTCGATTGTAGGGCCTGCGCGGGCCGAGGTCGGTCCCGAGCAGGTCCGCAAGGCGATTGATCGCGGCACCAGCTATCTGCTCAGCCAGCAGCGAGCCGATGGGTCTTGGCCCGACATGCTGGGCCAGCCGGGCGGGGTGAGCGGTTTGTGTACCCTCGCGCTGATCGAGTCCGGCGTCGAGACCGATCAGAAATCGATGCAGAAAGCGCTCGACAGCCTTCGCAAGTTCAAGCCTCAGCGGACCTACGTCGTCGCGTTGCAGACAATGGCATTGGCCCGGGCCGACGCCGATCGGTTCCGCTCGCAAATCGAGCTGAACGTGAAGTGGCTCGAAAGTATGCAGATCGTCGAAGGCCCGTTCAAGGGCGCGTGGTCGTATCCCGGCGCGGGCGACGGCGACAATTCGAACTCGCAGTTCGCCCTCTTGGCCCTGCACGAGGCCGAGCGCGTGGGCGTTCCGGCCGGCGACCGCACGTGGCGGCTGGCCAAAACCTATTGGCAAAAATGTCAGAACGACGACGGCTCTTGGGGCTACAAGCTCAAAGAAGCTGCGCCGCACACCGGCAGCATGACCTGCGCGGGCATCACCTCGCTGGTCATTGTGGACGACAAGGTGTTTTCCAACGATGCGCGGGTCGTCGGCGACCGGATCGAATGCTGTGCGTCGCGTAGCGGCGGAGAATCAAGCCGCATCGAGCGCGGGTTGCAATGGCTGGGCGCCAATTTTTCCGTGACCCGAAACCCCGGCAGCAGCATCTATGCGCTTTATTATCTGTACGGTCTTGAGCGAACGGGTCGCATGACGGCCCGGCGATTTCTTCCGCTGCCCGAGCGGCCCGGCCAACCCGACCGCGCCGACTGGTATCGCGAAGGCGCCGACCGTCTGATCCAGACGCAAGACGGACTGTCGGGCTTCTGGACGGGCACGGGCGTGGGCGAAACCGATCCGCTGGTCGGCACCAGCTTCGCCCTGCTGTTTCTCTCGAAGGGGCGATGGCCCGTGCTGTTGGGCAAAGTCGAGTCGCGGCCCGGCGGCGATTGGAACCGCCACCGCAGCGACGCGGCCAACTTAACCCGCTACGTCGAACGGCGTTGGAAGCGCGACCTTACGTGGCAGATCATCGACTTGCGGTTGGCCACCGTCGAGGAGCTAGCGCAGACGCCGGTGTTGTATCTCTGCGGCAGCGAGAGCCCGCTGCCCGACGATCCGGCGATTCGCAAAGAGACGGCGCAGAAGCTGCGCGACTATCTCGACCGCGGCGGTTTTTTGACGGCCGCGGCCGATTGCGAGGGTAGCGGGTTCGACCGCGGCTTTCGCCAGTTGATGCGCGACGTATTTCCCGAGCCGGAATATAAGCTGCAACTGCTCGAACCGGAGCATCCGATCTGGTACGCCGAAGAGAAGATCGCCGCCGATCAGTTGCGGCCGGTCTGGGGCGTTGAGTTCGGCTGCCGGACAAGCGTTGTGTATGTTCCGCCCGACGGCCAGAAGGAACCGCGGCCTTCGATGCCGTGCCTTTGGGAATTGTCGCGGCCGGGCCGGGGCGAAAAATACAGCCGCTCGGTCCAGGACCAAATTGACGCGGCGATGGCGCTGGGCGTGAACATTCTGGCCTACGCCACGAATCGCGAGTTGAAGACGAAGGAGGATTTCTTTCGGCCCGCGACTGTGCGGGGACCCGGCGACCGGCTCGAGCGCGGCCGGCTGTATGTGGCCAATCTGCGCCACCCGGGCGGCTGCACCGCCGCGCCTCGGGCCGTGGCGAACTTGATGGACGCGGCCGCCGCCGAGCTGAAAATCCGTCCCCAGGTTCGCGACGAGCCGTTGGACCTCACGGACGACGCCCTGTTCGATCACCATCTGGTTTTCATGCACGGCCGGACGGCCTTCCGGCTGACCGACGCCGAGCGGCAGCGATTGCGGCAGTACATCGAGCGCGGCGGGACGCTTTTGGCCGACTCGATCTGCGCGAGCCGAGCTTTTTCGGAGTCGTTCCGCCGCGAGATGGCGACGATCTTTCCCGACCGCAAGCTCGAACGCATCGCCGCCGATGATCCGTTATTGAGTGTGCGCTACGGCGGATTCGATCTGCGGGTGGTCGCGCGCCGCGACCCCGAGAGCGGGCCGCAGGGCGGACCGCTTCAGGCCGCAACGCGCCGCGTTCCGCCCGATCTGGAGGGCGTCAAGTTCGGCGACCGCTGGGGCGTGATTTTTTCGCCCTACGACCTGAGCTGCGCCCTAGAAAAGCGGGGGGGGGGGGGGGGGGGGGGGGGGGGGCCCCCGGGCGCCCCCCCCCCGCGCCG
>CAYMQL010000168.1:0-6015 GCA_964392255.1 uncultured Planctomycetaceae bacterium
AAAGTTTATGCTCGAACACGACAATTATCCCAGGGAGTTTCCAAGACTGGAGACGACAACCTTTTCCTATGGCCGTCCGATCCGCGAGATCATGCCGGCCCTAGAAAAGATTACCGGCCAGTCGCATGGGTGGATTGTGCTCAATTTCGCTGACCAGCAAGGCCAAGGAGGAGAGCAAGACCGTCTGAAACGGCTCGCTTTTCTGAAACATGCCGACCGTTGGGCCGATTGGTGGTCGAAAAACTGGAAAAAACACCTCACCAATGAAGCCGACGCCCAGCTTGATCTGACTCGCAAGGTTCTCGCTCAATACGCCGAGTCGATCGCCAAGATTCCACATCGCAAACCGCTGGAGGAAATTCCCCACGGTCCAAATGTGGTTATTGGCAATGGCGCGTCGAAGCATTTGGTGCGATCGTTCGACGAACCGCAGTTTGGCGGGGTTTGGATGGCGTTTTTGGACCTGGATTGTGGACGACTTCCAATTCCGCCGGAGGATATCGTCAAAGCTACTTCCAATGGTGAAACCTCGAAAGATTTGTTGGCCTGGGCCGAAAAAGAGGGCGTTGATCTGATTACCGTAAAGACCAAGCTGCCGGGCAGCGATCAGCCGGTCTATGCGTTCCAGCCGCTGGAGATGAAGGTTTGGCAGATCAACAATGCACGCTTCGACAATCTCCAAAATGAGTTGAACTACAACGTGCAAGACAAGCTCGGCCAGCCGTGGACGGGACTGATTGCGCAGATCGACGAGAAGACCGGGAAGTACGATGCCGCCATGACCGCTTCCTACCTGTTCATCACGAAAGAAGGCATTTGCGGTGCATTGCAGATTCAATCACCCTTAGGCGGTGATTTGGTCTTGGGCAAGGCCGTTCCTCGCACAGGCGGTTGGCATTACAAATTTATTTACGAACGTACCTCTGAAAAGGAATATTAGTTATCGGCCGGTTAACGCCTCTTGATTCCTGACGTCGGCGATCGCGTGCAGGATCGGCGGACTCAGCCGACGACGCAGTATTTCTACGAAGGGGAGTGAGGCTTCGGCTCGGCCCCAACGCCCCTGGGTCCCAAGAAGGGGACAGTCCCATTTTCGCTGACACGAAAATTGGGACAGTCCCTATGAACATTTACAGCGACCGGCGGCCGTCGGCGGGGAATGATGCAAATGGCAATTCTCGCCGACGTGCCGTCGGCGGCTAAACGGTTTTCCTCTCCACTAACCACTAACCACTAGCCACTAACCACTAGCCACTCTCCACTCTCCGCCGGCCACCGCCCACTCCCCCCTCTACCCCCCAAAAACGCCCGACCGGCGAGTCTCGGCAAAATAGCGAATATCGGTCGTGTTCGGGCTCTGTAAACAGCCGGGGCTTTCGGTAATTCCTGGGTAATTGGGAGTGACACCATTCTTGGACCGCGTTACAATCCGGCCGGGCAGGAGCCTACGGAAGAAAAGGGTTGCTTCTGCTAGAAAAGTCCCCGGTCTAGTCTCAGAAAGGCGCCGCTGTTGGCTTCGCATCTTGAAACGAAAAAGGCCGTCGCGCCGGCGGCAGGTCGACGCACGCGGGCGGGCCGAGCTGCGCATCGCGGGCAGCCGGGCGCAGTGGGTCGGCACGCGCCCGAGGTCGTGCGATTTCCTGAGCGCATGTCGCAAGCCGAATTCTATGCCGCGGCCTATCCGCTGATGCTGCTCTCGCGCCGCACCGAAGACCGGCTGATGGAGCTGTTTCAGAAGGGCTATGTGAAGGGCACGGTGACCACCAGCGCGGGCAACGAGGCGACGGCCGTGGGCATGGCGATGCCGCTGCGGCCGGGCCGGGACGTGGTTTCGGTGCTGCACCGCGATTTCGCCAGCCATCTGCTGCTGGGGGCCACGCCGTATCAGTTGTTCTGCCAATACATGGCCAACGCCGACAGCCCGACGCACGGCCGCGAGGGCAACGCCCATCACGGCGACGCAGCGAGCCGGCGACTGCCGATGATTAGCCACTTGGGCAAGATGCCCAGCCTGGTCGTGGGCGGTACGTGGGCGGCACGGCAGGCGGGCGAAGAGGTTTTTGGGCTGGTGGTGATCGGCGACGGCGGCAGCAGCACCGGCGAGATTCACGAATCGATGAATCTGGCCTCGGTCCAAAAGAGCCCGGTGCTGTTCCTGATTCAGAACAACCAGTATTCGTTCTCGACGCCGACCAGCTTTCAATACAATTGCCGGCAGCTTTCCGACCGTGCCCAGGGATATGGAATCGTTGGTCGGACGATCGACGGGACCGACGCCTGGGGAGTTTACTGCGCGGTGTGCGACGCGCTGGAGTCGATGCAGCGCACGTCGCTGCCGATGGTTTTAGAGTGCATGACGCTGCGGCTGCACGGCCACGCCGCCTACGACAAGGGCGACTACATGCCGGCCGAGCAGTTGGAAGATTGGCGGCAGCGCGATCCTGTGCCGGCAGCGCGGCGGAAGGTGTTGGAGCTTTGCGGCATGTCGGAGTCGGCGGTGAAGGCAATGGAGCGGGCCGTGGATGAGGAAATCCGCTCCGCGCTCAATCAGGCGATGGCCGTCGGCCGGCCCGATCCTTTGAACAATCGCATGGCCGTGTTCGCCGAAATGCCGGCGATGGAAGTGAAGCCGTATCGCACGCCGGCGGTCAAAAACGGCGAGGCCGTCGGCCGGGCGCTGGACTATCTGTTGGAAAACAATCCGCGGGCGTTTTTGTATGGGCTCGACGTGGGCCACTACGGCTCGGCCTTCAAAACCTGCAAGGGGCTGATCGAGCGGCATGGTCCCCGGCGCGTGCTCGACATGCCGATTTGCGAGTCGGCTCAGGTCGGCTTTGGGTTAGGGGCGTCGCAGACGGGCGGGCAGCCGATTTTGGAATTCCAGTTCGCTGATTTTTCGACCGAAGCAACCACGCAACTCGGCCTGAACGCCGGCACATGGTATTTTCGCAGCGGCCAGCCCGCGCCGATGCTGCTGCGGCTGCCCTGCGGCGGCGGGCTGACGATGGGGGCGTTTCATTCGGGCGAGTTCGAGGGATTTTGGTCGCGATTTCCGGGCCTGAAGCTGCTCTATCCGATCAACGCCCAGGAAACGTTCGAGGCCCTGGTGGCCGGTTTTTATGATCCGAATCCGTGCTTGGTGTTCGAGAACAAACTGCTCTATTGGAGCAAGAGCGGCGAGATCGATTTCGACGGCAACTTGGAAGCGGTGTGGCGGCCGCGTCGCTATGCCGAAGGAACCGACGTGACGCTGGTGGCCTTTGGGGCGATGGTCCACGAGGCGCTGGCTGCGGCGGTGCGCAGCCCGCGGTCGATCGAGGTGTGGAACCCGTTTGTGCTTCAGCCGATGGATTTCGGGCCGATTTTGGAGTCGGTGTGCAAGACGGGGCGGCTGCTGGTGGTGCAGGAGTCGGGAGCGTCGGCCGGACTGGGCGAGCGCGTCATCGCGACGGTATGCCGCGAAGCCCTTGGCGCCTTAAAATGTCCGCCGCAGCTTGTCGCGATGCCCGATTTGCCGGTGCCGTTCGCGCCGGAGTTGGAAATGTATTGCCGACCGAACAGCCAGCGGATCGAGGCGGCGGTCGATCGCATGGTACGGGAGAAATAATGGAAGCCGCGTTGTTTAAGATGCCGCTTTACTTGCCGGCGCAAGGCGCCACGGAGCTCGAGGCCACGATTATCGAGTGGCACGTTTCCGAGGGCGACCGGTTTCGCAAGGGCCAGGCCCTAGTGCAGGTCGACAGCGCGAAGTCGGTCTATGATTTCGAGGCCCCGTGCGACGGACTGCTGATTCGGAGGTTTCATCTAGAAGGCGAGTCGCTGCCGCTCTCGGAACCGATCATGGAAATCGAGACCGACGATCCGGCGATGCGCGATTGGATTCCGCCGGCCGCGGCGGGCGAAAATCCATCGGCGCGCATCGAAACCGCGGCGGCGCCGTCGGCGCATCGCCACGGTCAACCGACCGTGATGCTGGGCTTCGGCGGCTATTTGCCCGAGCGCGTGGTGAGCAACGCGGAACTGGTGGCCGATTTTCCGGAAATCACGCCCGAGTATGTTTATCAAGTGACGGGCATTCGCGAGCGCCGCTGGGCTGATGCCGACGAGAAACCGTCGGACATGGCGTATCAGGCGGCGCTGGAGGCGATTGGCCGGTCGGAGATTGCCGCGAAGGACATCGACGCGGTGATCGTGGCCACGACGACGCCCGACATGGCGATGCCCTCGACGGCCGCGATTTTGCAGGATCGGCTGAATCTGCAAACGATCCCGGCTTTCGATCTGAACGCAGCATGTTCCGGCTGGTTATATGCGGTTTCGATGGCTCAGGGAATGATCCTTTCGGGCACGGCCCGGAACGTGTTGACCGTGGGCGTCGACATGCAGTCGCGGCTGTTGGATCGTTCGGACCGCAGCGCGTATTTTCTGTTCGGCGACGGGGCGGGGGCGGCGATTATTTCGTCGGGCGACGAGGGGCATCGAATCCATCAAGTTGTGCTGGGGTCCGACACTCGCGGACTGCACATGGCCCGGCGCGAACAGCCCGGCTATGCCGTGCGCAATGGACAGGCCAACAATGACGTCGACCCGTGGATTCGAATCGACGGACAGGCGCTGTTCCGCTATGCCGCCGAAAGTTTTATCACGATCATCCGCCAGTCGATTGCACGTAGCGGTTGGAGCAGCGACGACGTCCGCTGGATCATTCCGCACCAAGCCAACGGGCGAATATTGAAGGCCGCGGCAAAGCGCAGCGGCGTCGGCTTCGAGCGTTTCTTTCTGAACGTCGAGCGCGTGGGCAACACCTCGAGCGCGAGCATTCCCATCGCGATCGTCGAGATGGAAGACCGCCTTCAGTCGGGCGATAAATTGATCCTTTGCTCGGTGGGATCCGGGTTGACCACGGCCGCGATGGCGGTGGAATGGTAAGATAACGAGACCGACATGACGCATCCAGGCCGCACCATCGACGAATCGTTGATCGCTGAGATTGTTCGCCGGCTTTCGGGAGAGAAACAGGTGGCCAAGATCGTGCTGTTTGGCTCGGCCGCCGCCGGTACGATGAATCCCGACAGCGACGTGGATCTCTTGGTCGTCGAAGACGATCCGGTGGACGCTCGGCGGGAAATGGTGCGCATGCGGAGTGCATTACGGGGTCTTCCGACGCCCTTCGACGTGCTGGTGATGGGAAAGAGCCGTTTCGAAGAGACCAGACATCTCATCGGCGGAATTGCGTACCCTGCCGACAAACACGGCAAGGTGATTTATGACGCCTCCTGAGCAAATCAAGCACGCCCTGGTCCAGGACTGGCTGCATAAGGCGGCCGAAGACCTGGCGGTTGCCGAGTATCTGATTGCCAGCGAGCGGCCGTATTTTGGCGCCGTGGGCTTTCACGCCCAACAAGCCGCCGAGAAGCATCTCAAGGCATTCCTGGTATTTCACCAAATCGAATTCCCCAAAACACACGATCTCGACTCGTTGCTCGATCTGGCGGCCAAGGTCGATGCGCCTATGGCCGGCTCTTTGCGGCGAGCAAGCGTTTTGAGCGTTTACGGAGTCGAGACACGGTATCCGGCAGACCTTCCCGATCTCACCTTGCGCGAGGCCCAAGAGGCCGTGAATCTGGCGGTCGAAGTCCGAAGCGCCGTACTCGATTTGATCCGGCGATAGGCGCGTCTGGAAGAACCAGAAGCGTCATCTGCCGATCACCTGTCTCGTTACCAACGAAAAAACCGGTAGGGATCGTCCCATTCTTCGGGCTGGTCCAAGTAGAGGCCGTCCTGCCAGCGTTTTTCGGGCTTGGCCGCGTCGATGGGGCTGTTGAAGCGGGCCAACAGCGGCGTCGAACTCTCGACGCCCAGGTTGCATGCCAAGCGGGTCAACAGGAACGACGCTCGCCGGAACGTCCGCTTGATGTTGTATTGTTTGCTGTAGTCGAACTGCCACGGCACAAGTTGGCAGAAGACCACGCGGCCCTGCTCGGAATGGCCGAGTACGCCGTTGCCCAAAATGGC
>CAYMQL010000169.1:0-6013 GCA_964392255.1 uncultured Planctomycetaceae bacterium
GAAGGGGCGTCTTCGTCCGATAGATACTCGCCGCAATGCGGACAGCGTACGGAATCGTCGTAGATTTCGCGCCGGCAGTAGGGACATGGGATGGTTGGCTCGTCGTCGGCGCGATCCCACTCGTCGTCCTGCTCCCAGGATTCGTCGTCCCAGTCGGCTTCCTCTTCAACGTGCCGAACCATGCCGATTCTCGCTGCGGCGGAGAATAAAATGTTAGATAAACAACGTTGCAATAGCCGGGGGTTAGTTTCCGGCTACCTTGTTGCATAAAATCCGGTTTAATTGAATCTAATCGTGAATCTAATCGTTCTTGATTTTTCGTCCGCCGAGGGTCGGCTGCTGCATGGGCTGCGGAACGGGCGGCAGCCGCGGCCGAAAAACGTCGGACGCGGCCGACAAGCTGCGAACCGAGCCGTGCGGCGTTTCGCGATGGCATTCCCAGCATCGCAAATCGCCGGATTGGTGCGCGCTGAGCGAGACGTCGGCAAGCGTCGCGGCATGGCAACGGCGGCAGTTTCGCTCGACGACCGGCACGGCCCATGACGAAAGTCGAATCGCCTGCGGCTCCCATCGCATCGTGAATACGGTCGAGTGCCACAGCCCGTCTTTGGCCTCGAAGGCATAGCGAGCGACCAGCGACGTGTGCGGGACGTGGCAGTCGTTGCAGGTGGCCGCGTTGGCGTGGCTGCTATGTTGCCAGGTGACGTACTGCGTGGTCATCACGTGGCAGTTCATGCAGTTTTCGGGAGAATCGCTCAGATAGGAGGCGGCGCGTGAAATGTGGAACACGAACAGGCCCATGCCGGCCGTGACGCCGAGCATCAGGAAGCCCGCCGGCCGCCAGCGGGGAGCGAGAAATCGCAATGCGGCCGCGCGGCCGGCAGTGTTCCAAAGCGATTTCACGTCATGCCTCTTGCACTCGCGGATAGTATTACAAAAGACGACCGCATGCGGCGATTGCCGCCGTCGACCACACCGACAAGCCGCCGGAGGCCGCCCCGATGGAACGGCCCATGAGCGTATTGTGGTCGATGATCGACGGTTGTCAATGGGCATCGGAGTTGACAATGCGGGGGTCTTACCAACATAATGCACAGGGCATACAGGAGGCCATGTAATGGACCGCAGAGATTTTTTGAGGCAGGTTGCGGCGTGGTCGGCCGGCGCGTGCGCGGCTGTGCCGCTGTTCGACGTTCCCACGATTCTCGCCGCCGAGGCGCAATCGCAGGGCCAGTCGCTGGTGGCCGCGGCCAAAGGCAAGGACTACGAGGCGCTGGTGGGCCGCGTGCTCGAGCCGCTCGGCGGCATTTCGGCGTTCGTCCACAAGGACGCCCGCGTCGTCGTGAAGCCGAACATCGGCTGGGATCGCACGCCGGAGCAGGCCGCCAACACGCATCCCGACGTGGTCAAGGCCGTGGTGAAACAGTGTCTCGACGCCGGGGCGAAACAGGTGTTGGTCTTCGATCGCACCTGCAACGATCCGCGGCGCTGTTACGCCCGAAGCGGCATTCAGGCCGCCGTCCGGTCGATTGGCGATTCGCGCGTCGTTTGCAAGTTTCCGAACCTGAGGACCGTCGTGCCGGTCGACATCGCCCGGGCGAAATCGCTGCGACGATTCGAGTTCTTCAAAGACGTGATGGCCACGGAATGCGACTGCTACATCAACGTTCCGATCGCCAAGCATCACGGCGCTTCGCAGTTGACGATCGGCTTGAAGAACATCATGGGCGTGATCGGCGGCAACCGCGGCGAAATCCACAAAGACATCCACCAGCGCATCGCCGACCTGAACCTGGTGATTCGTCCGCAACTGACCGTGATCGACGCCACGCGCATCTTGCTGCGCAACGGGCCGCAAGGCGGCAAGCTCGAAGATGTGAAGGTTTTGGACACCTTATTGGCCTCGACCGACATCGTAGCCGGCGACGCCCAAGCCACGACGCTGTTCGGCCTGAAACCCGCGGACATCGGAAGCATCGCCGCCGCGGCCGAGCTGGGATTGGGCGAAATCGATCTCTCGAAGGTCAAGGTCGTCGAAGCTTAGTCGCACCGTTGAAGAAATCGCATTGTAGAAGTGTGGCGCCGCTAGCTTTGTCAGTGCCGTGACGTCTGTAATCATTCTGCACTGGCAAAGCCAGTGGCACAGCGTCACCGAGAAGTATTATCGCCGGAAGATAGCCGGGAGCTAACAGCTCCCGGAGTGAAAACACTGTATTTACACCTATTCCGGGAGCCATTGACTCTCGGCTATCCGATTGATATGCGACGTTGGCCGTGGATTTCCTGGCGATGGGGGCGGCGTGCGGTGCAGCTTGCGCTGCTGGTGCTGTTTCTGTTTCTTTTCCGCCGCACAGAGTACACCGGCGCCGACCAGCTTTCCGGCACGGAGCATCTGTTCTTCCACCTCGATCCGTTGGCCGTGCTTGCCCCGATGCTCGGCGCCCGCGAGTTCGTTCCGCCGCTATGGCCGGCGCTTGCGGTTGTCGGGCTGACGATCGTTTTGGGCCGTTTTTTCTGTGGCTGGGTGTGTCCGTTGGGCACGTTGTTGGATATTTTCGACCGCGTGTTGCGTCCGATTGTCCGCCGCACGAATCGCTTTCAGGGGGCGGCGTTTCAAAAAAACACCCGATATGTGATCCTGATTGCCGTTTTGCTGGCCGGGGCGCTGTCGTTCCCGCTGGTCGGCTTCGTACAGCCGTTTGCGATTCTGATGCGGGGGCTGACGTTTTGGGGCGACGCCGTGTTCTACCACGGCGCCGAAGGCGTTTTGAACTGGTTGGGCGATGGCTCGACCGCACAGACCGTTGCAACGTTCGTTCGGGAACGTCTGCTGCCGTTCCGGCCAATGGTTTTTCATCTGGCCGGCGTGGCGGCGGCGATGCTGGCTGCTATTTTTCTGCTTGAATTCATTGCCCGGCGGTTCTGGTGCCGCTATCTTTGCCCGTCGGGGGCGCTGCTGGGCCTGCTGGCCAGCCGGCCGCTCTTGAAACGCACGCCGCGCGGCGTCTGCAAATCGTGCGGCCTGTGCGCGACGGACTGCCGGATGAACGCGCTCGACCCGGTCTCGGGCCTTGCGCCCCGCGACTGCACGCTTTGCATGGATTGCGCGGCCGACTGGTCGAAGGGCATCGCCCGATTCCGGTTCAAGCTGGGCTCGCAAAACCAACCGCGGCCGGTCGATCTTTCGCGCCGCGGCGTGCTGGCGGGCATTGCCGCCGGCGCGGTGATTCCCGGCGCGGCCTTGGCCGCGCGGGCCGGGCGTCCGGCGTCGGTTCCGCCGCAGTTGTTGCGTCCGCCCGGCGCCGACGGCGACGAAAAAGCGTTTCTGAACCTTTGCATCCGCTGCGGCGAGTGTATGAAGGTCTGCCCGACGAACGTTTTGCAACCGGCCATTTTCGAGTCGGGCGTCGAAGGCTTGTTTTCGCCGCGGCTCGTGCCGCGATTGCTATTCGAGCAGAGCTACTGCGAATACAGTTGCACGCTTTGCGGGCAGGTGTGTCCGACCGGGGCCCTTCCGCGTCTGACCGAAGAGCAGAAACACCGGCGGCCGATCGGCAAGGCGTATTTCGATCACTCGCGGTGTCTGCCCTGGGCCGAAAACACGCCGTGCATCCGCTGCGAAGAAATGTGTCCCACGCCCGACAAGGCCATCAAGATTCTCAACACGTTCACCGTCAAAGGCCCGAACGGCGAAGACCTGGAGATTCAACAGCCGTACATCGACCGCGATTTGTGCGTCGGCTGCGGCATCTGCGAGTCGAACTGCCCGATCGACGGCCCGTCGGCGGTTCAGGTTTGGCGCGTCGATGCGCCGGGGCCGAAGACGGAATTTCTACTGAAGTCGGGGCAGTTACCCGTCACCCCAAAATCGCCTTCAGATCGGCCTCGGGCGTCGTGATTGGGGCCATGCCGAACTTTTCTACAAGCACGCCCAGCACCGGCGGGGTGACGAACGCCGGCAGACTGGGACCCAGCCGGATGTTCCTGATGCCCAGGTGCAGAAGCGTCAGCAGAATCGCCACGGCCTTCTGCTCGTACCAACTGAGAATCAAAGACAGCGGCAGTTCATTGACGTTGCACCGGAAGGCGTCGGCCAGGGCCAGGGCGATTTTTACGGCCGAGTAGGCGTCGTTGCACTGGCCGATGTCTAAAAGCCTGGGCACGCCGTCGATCGCGCCGAAGTCGAGCTTGTTGAAGCGATACTTGCCGCAGGCCAGCGTCAGGATCACGCAGTCTTTCGGCGTCTGCTGGGCCAGATCGGTGTAGTAGTTGCGGCCCGGCTTGGCGCCGTCGCAGCCGCCAATCAGAAAGAAGTGCCGAATCTGCTTATTCTTGACCGCGGCGATCACTTTGTCGGCCACGTCGAGCACGGCATTGCGGCCGAACCCAACGGTAATGGTTTGCTCGGGCGCGTCCTCGGCGAAGCCCGGCGCGTCCAGCGCGGATTGGATGACCGGCGAGAAATCGCGGTCGGGCCCGATGTGCCGCACGTCCGGCCATGCGACCAGCCCGCTGGTGAAAATGCGGCCCTGATACGTCTCCTTCGGTTTCTGGATGCAGTTGGTGGTCATCAGGATTGCGCCGGGAAAGGCGTCGAACTCCTGCCGCTGGTTTTGCCATGCCCCGCCGTAGTTGCCAACCAGATGTTTGAACTTTTTGAGGCCCGGATAGCCGTGGCACGGCAGCATTTCGCCGTGGGTGTAGACGTTGATGCCTTTGCCCTCGGTTTGGCGCAGCAATTCGTGCAGGTCTTTCAGGTCGTGGCCTGAGACGCAGATGCACTTGCCCCGCAGCGGCGTAACCCGCACGCGGGTCGGCTCGGGATGGCCGTAGGTTTCGGTGTTGGCGGCGTCGAGCAGCTCCATCACCTTTAAGTTCAGTTCGCCGGTTTTCATCGCCCAGGTCAGCAGCTCGTCGGTCGTGGGGTTTTCGCCCGCGAGAAAATCGAGGGCCTCGTGGAAACCGGCGTAAACGGCTGCGTTCTCATAGCCGAGAATGGCCGCGTGGTCGGCATAGGCCGCGGCGCCTTTAAGCCCGTATAGGATCAATTCCTGCAATCCGGTCTTGTCGGCGCCGAGAAGCGTCAGCCGCTTGCTGAGCGTGATGTCTTCGCCTTGGCGCGTGAGTCCCTCTAGATCGGCGGCCGGCTGCCATGCGGCCGGGCCGGCGAGCGTTTCGGGCGTTTTGCCCGCCTTGGCACACGCCGATTCGTAAAGTTTCTTGGCCGCGTCGCGGGTCTTGGCGGCTTCGATCAGGTGTTTTTCAAGCCGGGCCGGGTCGAAATCCACATTCGTCACCGTGGCAAAAAGATATTCCATCACGGCCCGATCAATCTTAAGATCGGCAGCCCCAAGCTTCGCCGCACGGTGGGCGAACATCGACACGCCCTTGGCGGCGTAAACCAGCAGGTCTTGCAAAGCGGCCGTCGTCGGATCCTTCCCGCAGACGCCGAACTTCGTGCAGCCGGTCCCTTGGGCGGTTTGTTCGCATTGGTAACAGTACATCGCTGGATTCCTTTCTTAGGTCGCAGCTTGATCAAGGTGCGTGGAAGCACGCACCCTACCCAAAAACTCTCACACAACGGATAATGCAATCATACCTGCCGGCAAAACGCCCGGCCTTGATCTGGATCAAGCCTATCGGAAAAATCGCAGTCGCTCGACGCCGGCAACGCCGCCAATTCCGCCCGATTTTTGCATGAACATCGTCGATATTCTCCACAATTGCGAACTTTTTTCGGCCGTCGAGCCGGCGGGCTTCCGGCGGCTGGCAGCGATCGGCCGGCTGTGCCATTTTCGCAAGGGACAGGTGGTTTTTCGCGAAGGCGAGCCGTGCCCGGGCGTTTTTGTGGTCGGCCAGGGGCAGGTTCGCGTGTTTCAGACCGGCGCCGGCGGCCGGGAACACGTCCTGCACATGGTCGGCCCGGGCGGAAGCTTCGCCGAGGTGGCCGCGATCGGCGACTTCGCGCTGCCGGCGTCGGCCGAGGCCGTCAAAAAAAGCACCTGTGCGCTGT
>CAYMQL010000170.1:0-6002 GCA_964392255.1 uncultured Planctomycetaceae bacterium
CCGGGTCGGGATCGGCGCCCGGGTGGGCTGTCCGCTCGGCGTCGGAACGTACTCCGGTTCGCCGTTTGCAGAAGGCTTCATGTCCGGATAAATCACCGGAATATCCGCGCCGGACCAGTCGTCGGTCCGCTTGCGCAGGCCGGCTTCGCCGTAGACCGTGGTTACGTCGCACAGGCACCAGCTCATCTTGGCGGCCTCGGCCTGTTTGATGGCGTCGGCGTCGGCCTCGGTCTTGATGATGTGCGGAGTCATGATAATCAGCAGTTCGCTCCGCGTATTGCTCACGCCATCGTAGCGAAACAAGCGGCCCAGAAGCGGAATGTCGCCCAACAGCGGCACCTTGCGATGAAACTCATCCCGTTCCTTGTCGATCAGACCGCCCAAGATAACCGTCTGGCCGCTCATCGCGCTGACGGTCGTATAGGCCTCGGTGTTTTCGATGATCGGCGAGCGGATCACCTCGCCGGTCGAGGTTGTGTTGATCGGCACTCCGGCGTCGGGATCGATCGAGGATTTAACGGCGTCGATCAACATGACAACCAGCCCATCGGGCGAGATGCGGGGCTGCACCTTCAGCACGATGCCCACGTCGACCAGCGTGGTTGAATTCTGCGTGCCCGTCGCGTTCATGGTGGTGTTCTGAATGTACGGCACGCGCTGTCCGACCTGGATGAAGGCCGGCTGGTTGTCGAGGGTCATGATCTGCGGCCGTTGCAGAACCTCGGTGCGGTGGTTCTCGGCCAAGGCGCGGATCAAGATGCTGACGTTTTCGCTCGAGGCCGACAGGACCAGTCCGCCGTATCCGAGTTTGGAATTGGTCCGCCCCACCGAGAAATTCGACAAGCTCTGCCCGCCGACGCCGCTCGGATCGGTCGTCGCGCTGTTGTTGCCCAGGGCGTTCCCGTTGTTGAACATAAAGCCCGGATTGACCTCGGCCGACGCGATCGACTCGACGGTGGTCCCGTTGGGCAAGGTCGTGGACGTGTTGATCGGATTGCTTAATACGCTGCGGTCGAACAACACCGAATCCTGCAAGCCCAACTCGACGCCGAACTCGTTGGCATTGCCCAGGTCGATCCGGGCAATCAACACCTGGATCATCACCATCGGGGGACGCTCGTCGAGCTGCTCGATCAACCGCTTGATCTCGTCGAAAAATCGCGGCGTCGCGCTCAGCACCAGACTATTGGTCACCGTCTCCGGCACCACCACCACTTCCCGCTCGATCTGCTCGAAGGCATTGGCCACGCCCCGGGCGGTCTGCTGTTCGAGCTGACGCTGGCTGGTCAGAAACGTGTTGATCGTGTTGGCCACCTGCTGGGCGGGCGAATTCTTCAACCGGAAAACCTCGTTGCGGCGGTTCCGCACGCTCTCGTCCAGCCGCGTCAAAATCGCCTCGACCACCGCCAGATCGTTTGCCGGGCCCGAAGCGATGATGCTGTTGGTTCGGGCGTCGACGGCAAAGCGCAGCGAAACCAATGCACTTTCGCCGGAAGGCGACGCTTGCGACGCCGCCTGCCCGGTCTGTCTGGAGCCGCCGCTCGCCTGCATTCCAAACAGCGATTGGAGCATGCTTTGCAGATCGGTCGCATCGCCGTTGACGATGGTGAACACCTTGATCTGCGCCTCGGCCGCCGGCATCTGGTCAAGTTGGCGGACCAAGGCCTCGATCAACTCGAGATTCTCCGGCGGGGCGGAAATAATGACGGCGTTCGCCCGGGCGTCGGCCGTAATGGTCACGTCGGTCAAAATGCCGGAGCTAAGCAGCTTGCGCTGTTGGGCGTCGACCGTAAGGAAACGGAGCATGGCCGAACGCTGTTCGCTCTGCGACTGCGACGCGCCCGCGCGTTGACCGGCGGCGCCTTGCTGGCCGCGCGGCTGGCTGCCTGAAGCGGCAGCGCCCGCGGCGCTGCCGGTGGCGCCGATGGCCGATTCCAGAATGTCGGCCACGTCGTCGGCCAAGGCATGTTGCAACTGAATGATCCGAACCTCGTTCACCGCGGCGCTGGTCGAGGTGTCGACGCGGCGGATCAGCTCGGCCACTTCGGCCATGTCGCGCGGACTGGCGCCGACAATCAGCGAGTTGGATCGCGTATCGGCGGTCACGCGCACCACGGGCGCCAACCCTCCGCGGCCGTCCTGTTCCGACGGATTCGGGTAAAATTCCAAAATCGTCGCTTGCACCGCCGCGGCCGAAGCATAGCGGAGATGAAAGACCTGAAACTGCGAGTCCGCGGCCACCGGTTGGTCCAGGCGAGCGACCAAATCCATGACGGTCTTGACGTTTTCCGGGCGTCCGACGACCAGCATCGCGTTGGGCGTGATGACCGGCGTGATGCTGACGCTGCCCTGTCGCGACAGATACACTTCGTCGTACAGCGACCGGATCAAAGTGGCCACCGACAGGCAGTCGACGTGCCGCAGCGGCACGAGCTCGATGGCCGGCTCGGTCTCGGCGCTCAGGCGCTCGATTTGTTTGATGATCGCCTCGACTTGTTCTACGTCCTGGGCGTTGCCGCGCAGCACGAGCACGTCGAGCCCTTCGAGCATTTCGATCTGCACGGGGCTGACCAGCCCGCCCGACTTTTTTTCGTCCGGCTTGCCGGCAGGCTGGGGGGCATTTGCGGCCGTCGCACCGGCCGGCTGCGAAGAACCACCGGCGGCTTCGTTTTTTTGTTGGAACATCATCGCCAAGGCCGGCGTACTTGCCGCCGGCGCGGCGCCGCTTGTGTTGCGAATCACTTCGGCCGCACGCTGAACACTCGCCGATTGGCCGGATTGCATCGGAAGCACGCGGGTACTCGCCCCCGCCGCTTCGGCCGGATTGTCGAGTACTCGGACCAGACGGACGCAAGCGTCAACCGCCGGCGCAGCGCCCTCGACGGTCACTTGAGCGGCCGTAGAGTCGATCGACATGTCGACGCTGCCGCCGCTAGGCAACGCCAAGCGGTATCGCTTCGTCTGGGGTTGTTGCGAGGGCAACGCCGAAAGCCGGGCGCCCAAGGCGCTCCAGAGCGACGTCTCGGCCTGCTCCGGCCGGATGTGGCGCAATGCCACGGCGCGAATTTGAGTTGCCGAGGCCGGAGTTCGCGCCTCCGGCTGCACGGGCGGTGCCGCAGAGGCCGCCAAACGCTGGCTGATCCGAGCCTGGGCGTCTGCCGGGGCCTGGACAATAACCTGGGAGGTCCGCTCGTCGGCCGCGATGCGAACCCCGGGAAACGCGCCGAACTCCCCACGTAATTGCTCAGCGGTCGCCGCCGCTTGGCCCGGCGAACACGAATAAACTTTCACGACCAAGTCGGTCTGTGCCAAGGCGGGCGAGGCCGCACCAAGGAGGGCCAATGTCAGCCCAATCAGCACAATCGCCCTTGGTTTCGCTAAGGAAAGCCCGCCGCGGTGTTTTCTAAATGCTTTATTCACTTGAGTTTGCCTTCGCTTCCTTGGGGGCAATCACTCGGGCTTCGTACCAACGGTCGACGCGCAACCGATGCGCAGCGGCAATCTCTGCGCAGGACAAATAATCGGCAAACTTTGCGCAGTTCTCCAAGAGAAAAAACAGAGAGGCACGTCCGTTGCCCAGGGATAAGATTTTTCCAGATTCCCTAATTGCCGCAAAACGCGCATCCATCCGTGGATGCTCTTAAACTGTCCGTCGCTGGGATCGCTGCACTGGAACCAGCGGCTTATGTCCTAGTCGCGGCGGTAGGATCGACCCTCGCGGCGATCGCCTCCGCCGGAGTCTGACCTGCGGTTGTAGTTCGAGGCGCGGGTCTGCGGTTGGCCCGGCATGCTCGACTGTGCCCGCTGCGAACCCGACCGGCCGGCCGAGGACCATGACCTTGTGTTTCCCGATGCACCGTCGGCGCGGTTGATTTGCACCGAGTCGCCGGCGATTCCGAGCAGTGCCTGTTCAATGGCCGTTGGGGTGGAACGTCGCAGCGTAACGACGCGGACCGTTTCGTCCTCGTTGCCGGCTGCCACGTCGAGTTGCTCGACCAGCAGCTTGACTTCCTCGAATAAGGGATCGGGGGCGGCAACGATCAGCGAGTTGGTCCGGGCGTCGATGCCGATCGACATCCGGGCAACGTCCTGGCCCGTACCCGATTGCCGCGAGTTTTGGGCCGCTGCTTGGAGCATCATCTGGGCCATCGCCTGACGCGGATTTGAGGCGCCGCCGGCGCCTTGGACCATCCGGTCGGCATAGACTTGCTTGACGATCTCGGCGATTTCTTCGGCCTGGGTGTTTTCGACGGCGATCATCCGCGGCTTCGGCGAAAGAGCGATGTCCTCGGGGCTGTCTTTCTGATCGAGAACCTTCAACAGGTCTTCGATCGTGTCCAGGTCGGCGCGATTCGCCTGGACCAGCAGGGCGTTGAGTCGCTGATCGAAATTGATTTTTACGGGTCCCGTGGCCAACAGGCCTTGAGCCGCGTTGGGGCTTACGACCGCGGTAATCGCGCCGTTGGCGTTGGCGGCGCTATTCGCGGGTTGAGAAGACTGGCCGCGACGGCCGCCGAATCCGCCGCCCGGCCCGCCGAATCCGCCGAAGGGTCCGCCGAATGCATCCGGCCCGCCAAATCGTCCCTCGCCGCGTGCGCCGCTGGTTCTGCCGGTCTGGCTGCCGGCCGAGCTGGCGATGGTGGCCGATCCGCCGGAGAGCAATTGGGCCAATGTGTCGGCCACCGCGGCGGCTTTCGCATGTTTCAAGTAGTAGACGGTGACGCCGCGACCGCTCGCCGCGCCGGTTGCCAGCATGTCGAGCATCTGCTCGAACTGGTCGAGGGCCTCGGCGTCTTCCGAGGCGATCATCAGACCGTTTGGGCCGGGACTAACCAGGATCGGCGCGGGCTCGTCGCGGGCGTCGGCCTCGGTCGATGCCGACGACGGCTGGCCGACAAACATAAATCGAGCCCCCGACGGCCGCGTAGCCGACGAATCGCCCGGCGCCACGTCGTCGGAAGGATCCAATTCCTCCAACATCTTCTCGAACGCGGGCGGCAGCGACGGCGGTTCGTCGATCGGCGGTTCTTCTTGCAGGCGATCCGACGGCTCGACCTGGATTTCGGGCTGCGGCCGAACGACTCCCGGCTGCACGCGAGAAAGCCCCGGGCCGACAATGCGAATTTTGTTCGCTCGCATCGTGGGCCAAAGCTCTTGAATCTGCTCGAGCGCGGCACGGGCGGTGGAACCCGTGTAAGGCAGCGTTCGCACGCGGCCGCCCTGTCCCGACTGGCGGGCGAAGGTCGATGACTCGCCCATCTTCTCCAACAGCCCGCGGATTTGCCCGATCTGAGGCTCGGTGCCGCGGATCATCAGTTGCCGTCCGACCGGATCAATGTCGACTTGGGGAGCGGCCTCTTTGGCGTCGCCGCCCGCGGCAAACAGCTTGTTGATTGCCGCAAGCGCCGTGGTCGGATCGATTCGCGTGAGGCGGATCACCTCGACCTGCTGCCCGCCGCGCTGCAATTGCTCCAAGGTGGCCCGAATCGCGGCCTGCTCCGTCGGACGGGCCAGCGCTATCAAACTGTTCGTTTTCGCATCGACGGTCAACTGAGCGCCGGGCACGACCGAATGAAGCACCGTCGCGGCCGATTGCGGGTCGGCGTCCAGCAGCGGGTAGATTTCCATTTGAGGCGTTCCGGCGATGGACGGGCCGCCGTCGGCCGACGGCACGTCAAGCCCCCGCAGCACTTCGGCGACCTGGGCGACCCGCTCCGGCTGCCCGCTGACGATCAATCGCCCGGCGGCCGCCTCGACGGCGACGCGGATCGAGCCGTCGGCCGTTGCGTTTTTGTCTTCGGGGATATCAAACATCTGCCGCAAAATCGGCAACACGTCGTCGCTGCGCGTATGTTTCAGCTCGAAGGCCTGCACGCCTCCGGCCGCTCCCGAGGGACCTTCGATGCGCGCCAGCATGGCGCGGACCGTGCGCAGCCGTCCGGCCGTATCGGTGACCAACACTTGCCGAGACTTGGCCAGCGCGACCACCGAGCCTTGCGGCC
>CAYMQL010000171.1:0-4248 GCA_964392255.1 uncultured Planctomycetaceae bacterium
TGGTACGTGCTGGTCGGCCTTCGCACCGATGGGGCGTGGCTCCGTGAATTTTTCATCAATTTCAATCTCCGCCCGTTCCGCCAGCCGATCCAAGGCCACGGCGACACGAGCTCGCTCGATCGGGTTTTGGCCATTCTGGTTTCGATCTCCTACTACTTCTACCAAATTCCGGCCGTGCTGATCGGCTTTTTTCCTTGGTCGGTGCTGTTGGGGCCGACGCTGATTGATACATTCCAAAATATTCGCCGCCCGGAAACGGGGAGCCCGGAAAAGGGGTCAGGTCCAATTTGCCGGAACGGCCCAGAGGGTGCTTCGCACAAATTGGACCTGACCCCTTTTCCGGACGATGGCCGCCTGCTGGCCGTCTGCTGGTTCGGCGTGTGGTTCGTGTTCTGGTCGATCTGCAAAACCAAGCTGCCGCATTATCTGTTGCCGGCCTATCCCGCGTTGGCGCTGCTGACGGCCTGCTTTGTCGACCGCTGGCTGAGCGATTCAGAAAGCCTAAGAGGCTCTAACAAAACGGGGACAGGCACCTCGCAAATCAAGTCATTTGATGTTCGTTATGCAAGTTGCTCGGAGCCAGTCCCCGTTTTTTTAGAGCCTGTGATAAAACCCTGGTGGCTGCGCAACGCCTGGATTTCGCTCATTCTCGTGGGCTTCGGCATCTTGATCGCGCTGCCGATCGTGGCGGCGACGTTTTTGCCGGGCGAGGCCGTGCTCGGCCTCATCGGCGCGGTTCCATTACTCGGCGGCGTCTGGTGTTGGCGGCAGACGGCCCTCGGCCGGCACAGCCAAGCGGCCGTCGGGCTGGCCGTTACGGCCGTTGTATTTCTGACGGCCCTGTTCGGCTGGGGCGGTCAGCGCGTAGACCGCTATCAGAACGCCCGGCCGATGATCCAGGCCATCGCCGACGATGACGGCCAGACGGCGCCGATAGCCACGTATCGCTTTTTCCGCGAAAGCACGGTGCGTTACGCCGGGCGTCCGGTCACGCGTTGCGACGGCAACCCGGCCGCTGGCCGTTCGCCGCAGGACGACTTGCGAGAGTTTCTTGCCGACGGCGGTCGGGCGTACGTCGTCACGACTCACGAGTACTGGCCGGAAATCGCAAAGGCGTTTCCCGGTCGGTTCCATGTGATTTTTCGGCAGCGTCGGTTTGTGACCGACGACGAGAACGACCGGATGGTGGTGTTGCGTCACGGCCCGGCATCGGGCCGCGCTTTGTAGGACAAGGCATCTTGCCAGTCCCGGTGATATGGACCGGCAAAATGCCTGTGCTGCGGCCGGCGTTATATCGCCCGGCGTTTTTCGCCCAGGATATCGGCGGGGCTGCGTTGCCGGAGCATAATTGCAGCCCCCGCCGCCGAGGGCTATATTTGCCTGGGACAAATCCTATCGCGCAGGAGGGGGTATTATGCCGCCGGAAGCCGTCCTATTCATTCTCTTGTTGTTGGCCGTCATCGCCGCGCCGCTGGTCTTGTTGGGCTTTACGATCGCCATCTTCAAACGGCAGCGGCAAAATCACGAGGAACTCTCCGACCGGCTCCGGCGGGTCGAGCGCGACGTGACCCAAACCCAGCGGCTCGTCCGCGATCTGGCCGGCGAAACTCGAAAAGCAGAGTCGCCGCCCGCGCCAGCCGCGGCGCCGGTCGAAGCGCCCAAGCCCATCGTGCCGGAAGTCGTGGCCGAGGCCCCGGCGCTGCGGCCGTTGTCGACCGTTCGGGACGATCGGCCCGCGCCGCCGCGCCGCGTGCCGCAAGCGCCGCCCGCTGTGCGCGAACCGAGCCGTTTCGAGGCCGCTGCCCGCGACATTCTGCGAAAGATTTGGAATTGGATCATCGTCGGCGAAGAACACGTGCCCGAGGGCATGCCGATGGAGTTCGCCATTGCAGGCGTTTGGCTGCTGCGCGTCGGGGTGCTGTTGCTGGTCGTCGGCGCCGGATTCTTCGTCAACTACTCGATACAGAACGGCTATATCAACGAGTTCGGCCGCGTCGCGATTTGCGCGGCGGCGGGTCTGGGCCTGCTGGCGGCGGGCACGCAAATGCTCGGCCGCAAGTACCACCTGTTCGGCCAAGGCCTCATGGGGGCGGGCATCGCCATGCTCTATCTGAGCGTCTTCGGCGCGGCCTCGCGATATCACCTGATCGGCATGCCCGCCGCCTTCGGCCTGATGATCGCGGTGACGTGCCTGGCCGGCTGGATCGCCGTCCGCTTCGATTCGATGCTCGTGGCCGTGCTGGGCATCCTGGGCGGCTACGGCACGCCCGTGATGCTCTCGACCGGCGAGGTCAACTTCGTCGGACTGTTCAGCTATCTGTTGATCCTCGGCGCCGGGGTGTTCGGCATCAGCTACAAAAAGAACTGGCGGCTGCTGAACTACCTGAGCTTCGCCGGGACGTACGCCCTGTTCTTTGCGGCCCTGCAAGACTACCGAACGAGCGATTTTTGGCAGGTCATGCCGTTTTTGGCCGCGTTCTTCGCGCTCTATTCGACGATGACCTTCCTGTTTAATTTGGTGAACCGCCAGAAGTCGACGCTGCTGGAGGTTTTGGGGCTGCTGATCAACGCCGGCGCGTTTTTCGGAGCGAGTTATTGGCTCGTCGAGGACGCCTACGGCCGAAAATGGGTGGCCGCAGTGAGCCTGGCGCTGGCCGCCTGCTACGCCGCACACGTCTACTATTTCCTGATTCGCCGTCTGTTGGATCGCGAGATGCTGCTTGCGTTCACCGCGCTGTCGGCGTTCTTCCTGGCCGTGACCATCCCGCTAGCGCTGTCGAGCGAGTGGATTACGGCCAGTTGGGCCTTGCAAGCGCTGGTGATGCTGTGGATCGCCGGCAAGCTGGAAAGCGAATTCCTCCGGCAGATCGCCTACCTGCTCTACGCTTTTGTGCTTGTCCGCTTCGGTGCGGTCGATCTGCGGCAGCAATACTTTGCGGCCGCGGCCGCCGACCTGCCGATGGTCGATTACCTTTGGCAAATGCTTGAGCGCGTCGTGATGTTGGGCATTCCGATCGGATCGCTGGCCGGGGCCGGCTGGCTGTTGCGACGGACGCCGCCAAAGCCGCTGCTGCCGGTCGGCGACGGCAACGACGTCCGTCCCTGGATCGGCCGGCATTGGGCCGTCGGGGCCGTTGTGGCCGTCGTGGCGGGCATGATGTTCCTCGCCCTGCACTGCGAATTGGACCGCTCGCTCTTGTATTTCTATCCGCCGCTGCGGCTGCCGGTGCTGTCGCTGCTGTGGATCGCCATGTGCGCGTTTCTGCTCGGCGAATATCGCCGCAATGCGAGCAACCCGCTGCTTGTGCTGTTGGCGGCGTTTGTCGTCGGGCTGGTGTTAAAGCTATTCTGCTTCGACATCGCGACATGGCACGTTCATCTCTACGGGATTGTGCGATACGACGGGCTCGATTATTCGTTCCTCGACGGCGCGATGCGGCTGTTGGATTTCGGGGCCATCGTCGCCTTCCTCGGCTGCGCCTATTATCTGTTGCCGCGCAACGACAACGCCCGGCCGGTCGGAGCGATCTTCGGCAGCGCGGCGGTCGCGCTGCTGTGGGTCTGGTCGACGCTCGAAGTGAACACGTTTCTGTATCATTACGTCCCCGGACTTCGGGCGGGCGGAGTTTCGATCCTCTGGTCGGTGTTCGCTCTGTCGCTGATCGTGGCCGGAATCTGGCGCGACGCCCGGGCCATCCGCTACGTCGGCCTGGCGCTGTTCGCGGTGGTGGCCTGGAAGGTTTTCTTCTCCGATCTTGCCCGGCTCGACCAACTGTATCGCATTGTCGCGTTTCTGCTCTTGGGGGTGTTGGTGCTGAGCGGATCGTTCGTCTATCTGAAATACCGGCCCGCGTTGACCGCCGCTGCGAAAAAGGAGGATGAGTCATGACGCGCGTAATCTTGTGTTGCGTATTGCTGAGTTCCTTTCTGCCGGGGTTCATACCGACGGGCGAGAGCGCGGAGCCGGAAGCGTTCCGCTACGGCAAGCCCATCGAGCGGAGCGAAAATCGCGGCGGCATTCTGGCCGTCGCGCTGGACGCCGACGTTTACGAGAACACGCGGGACGACTTCGACGATTTGCGCGTTTTCGACGCCGAAGGCCGCGAAGTGCCCTATTTGTTGCAGCGGGCGACCGAACCGAAAATGCGCACCGTGCGAAAGACGTGCGCCAGCCGCGCGGTTTCGCTCGACGAGCGTTCCGACATGCTGGAAGTACTGGTGCGGCTCGATAAAAAGGCCCCGGCCGCC
>CAYMQL010000171.1:4258-5960 GCA_964392255.1 uncultured Planctomycetaceae bacterium
CGCCGAAGGACTTTCGATCGTCACGCCGCTAAGCAACTACGAACGCCGCGTCGAGGTGCTCGGCAGCGAGGACGGCCGGACCTGGAAACCCCTGGCAACCGAAGGACTTGTGTTTGATTACTCGCGCTACATGGACATCGGCAACCAGGACGTTCGCTTGCCGAAAAACGATTTTCGGGAGCTGAAAATTCGCATCGCGGGCATTGCCGACGAGCAGGAATCGCCGTTTCGAGAGCTTGCAAAGCGTTCGCGCCGCGGCAGCGAGGTCGAACGGATGGAATGGACGTCGCTCGAACGCCGCCCCTTCCGCATCGATCGCATCGAGCTTTGGCGCGAGGACCGGGAGAAGCTTTCGGAACGCGAAAAAAAGGCCGCCTACGACCCGGTCGAATGGAAAGTCGAGGAAAACGCCGCGGATAAGACGACCATCGTCAACGTATCGACTCGGCGCGAGCCCTTGACCCGGTTGACGTTGGCCGCGTCGAGCCGAAATTTCAGCCGCCCGGTCGAGGTGCAGGCGCCGGTCGTGCGCGGAGTGCGCACCGATTGGGTTCCGATCGGACACGGGCAGATCATGCGGATCGATCTGCCCGGCTACAGCAAAGAATCGCTGAACGTCGATTTTGGCCAGCGGCGCGAGGCGCAGTATCGCCTGGTAATTCGCAACGACGACAATCCGCCGCTTTCGATCACCGGCGTAGAGGCGCAGGGAAATGTCTATCGAGCGGTTTTTCTGCCCGAGGCTGAGCAGAAATATCGGCTTGCCTACGGATCGGACGAGGCCGAGCCGCCAAAATACGAAACGGCGGCGATTCTGGCGGCGTTACGGCCTCAAGAGACGCCGAACGAGGGCAAGCTGGGCGCGCAGACGGCCAACGCGGCCGCCGGCGGCTGCCCCTGGACGTTCCGCAAACTGGTCAACAACCCGTGGCTTCTGGGCGTCGTGGTCGTCGTTTTGGCCTCTGCGCTTGGCTGGGCGTTGTTTCGGGCCGTGCGGCGGATCGACGCGATGCCGAAATAAGCCGCCGCCGCCCCCTCTTGGTGGTGGAGCGTTCTCATTCCACGGGGAAATGCTAAAATTTCAGTCAATTTCCCTTGCGTTCCCTGTTGCATGGAATGGCGAAGCTGCTATGCTACGGATGACCAGTGGCGGCCGTCGGGGCTGCCCTCGGGGAGCGAGGGCCTCAAACCCACGAAACCCGTTTGTTATCACTAGAGGCGCCGCCGCTAAACCGCGGAGGCGCCGCAGAAGGAGTTACCAGTAGCGATGGGTAAGAAACTGTTTGTCGGCGGGTTGAGCTGGGGTACGACGGACGACGGCTTGCACGGTGCGTTCGCAAAATTCGGCGAGATCGTCGAAGCCAAGGTCATCACGGATCGCGAAACGGGCCGTTCTCGCGGCTTCGGGTTCGTGACCTTTGCGGGCGACGAGAGCGCCTCGAAGGCCATCGCCGAGATGGACGGCACGGAGTTGGACGGCCGCACGATCAAGGTGAACGAAGCGGAAGACAAGCCAGCCCGTAGCGGCGGCGGTGGCGGCGGTCGCGGCGGTTACGGCGGCGGTCGCGGCGGTCGCGGCGGCGGCGGCGGTGGTCGCGGCGGTCGCGGCGACTGGTAGTCGGCGGCATTGCCCTCGGCAATCCAGCTTGTCGGCAATCGGTTGCTCCTCTTGGTTTCAAAGCAGTTTATTTCTGCTTGGGTT
>CAYMQL010000172.1:0-5935 GCA_964392255.1 uncultured Planctomycetaceae bacterium
GGCACGTCGGCCTTGCGAGGAACATTTTTGCCGACGTGCCGTCGGCCGCTAAACGACAGTTACTTTCTGATCCTCACGAACGGATGCCGGTTCGCTAACCGAATCGCCGCCGGCGCAGCCAGCTCAATAGCGCGACGAGCAAATACGCCCCGCCGCCGATAAGGATGATGACCGGGCCGGTGGGCAAATCGGCCTGATAGCTGGCAAAGATGCCGGCGGTGACAAAAAGCATCGAACCGAGCATGGCCAGCAGCATCATTTGCCAGAGTTGCCGTGCGAAATGGCCCGCCACCGCCGCCGGCAGCGTCAGCAGGGCAATCACCAGCACGATGCCCACCACGCGGACCAATAGCACCACGCTCAGCGCCGTCAGACACAGCAGCAACAGATAAAGCGCCTTCGTGCGCACTCCGCGCAGTTCGGCGAATTCCTCGTCGAAACATAGGGCCAGCAGCTTCGGATAGAGTCCCAGGCCGAGGACAATCACGACCGCGTCCAGAATCGTCACCAGCCAAACGTCTTGCTCGGAGATCAGCAGGATGTTGCCGAACAGATAGCTCATCGGGTCGACGTAGCCGGACGTTTTGAAAAAGAAGATCAGGCCCGTGGCCATGCCGATCGCCCAAACCGCGCTAATGACCGTGTCTTCGCGTTGCCGGGCGTAGAGGCTCACCAGCCCGATGACGATAGCCGACAACAGCGCCGCGGCCAAGGCGCCGCCCATGGGCGTACACCATGTGCAACCGTAAACGACTTTGAAATAAATCGCTGCGCCGACGCCCCCGAGCACGCAATGCGAAATGGCGGCGGCAATGTACGTAATCCGCCGCGTAACGACGTAAGAGCCGACGATCCCCAGCGAAACGCTCGCCAGCAGGCCGACCACGAGCGCGTACCGCAAAAACGGAATCGCCGGATCGTTCAGGGCTTGCAGAAAACTATTCATCATGCGCAGGGGGGTGCGGAGTAAACTCGTTATGGCGGACCATGCGCACCTCGCCGCCGTAGATGTCGCGAATCGCCGCGCCGGTCATCTCGCTGGTCGGGTGGACGACGACCCGGCGATTGACGCAAATCACGTTTTCGACCAGGCCGGAAACGAAGCCCAAATCGTGCGACACCATGACGATGGTCATGCGCTGGTTCAACACGCGCAACAGGTCTAACAGTTTGGCCTCGACCAGCGAATCGACGTTCGACGTGGGCTCGTCCAAAAGGAGCAGGTCGGGCTGGCAACATAGCGCCCGGGCGATCAAGACCCGTTGCCGCTGCCCGCCCGAGAGGTCCGCGTAGGACCATCGAGCGGAATCCGCCATGCCGACTTGCTCCAAGGCGTCGAGCGCCGCGCGACGGTCGGCGCGGCCGTGCCAGCCCAAGGTGCGGCCCATCAGACCTTGGCCCAAACGTCCCATCAATACGATGTCCATCACGGTTACGGGAAACAGCGGATCGTGCTGGACGTGCTGCGGCATGTATCCGACGCGCAGCCGCGCGCGGCGCGGCGACTGGCCAAGCACGCGAATATTGCCGCGCTGCGGAGTAAGCAAACCGAGGATCAACCGCACCAGCGTTGTTTTGCCGCCGCCGTTGGGCCCGACGATGCACACCGCCTCGCGCTTGCCCACCGACAATGCGACATCCTCCAACACAGGCGCGCCGCCGTAGGAAAAAGTCACGCCGCGCAGGGATATCACCGGTTCAGACGGCATTCGTTATCAACCCGCATCCAAATTTAGTAGTTTTCAAATTTGAGGTGGAGGCCGTTTAGAGGCCGTCGGCACGACGGCCAAAATCGGCGAAATATGGGCCATCGTGCCGACGGCCGCTAAACATGTGCGTAAAATACAGCCAATTTTGGAACTACTGAAGTTTCACTTTTCCGCGTGTTCTGCGGTTTCATCTCCGCTTGTCGCATTCTGCGGCGTGCCTTGGTTCAAGGCCGCGGCGATTTTATCGGCGATTTCTTCGATGTCGGCCGGGACGTTCTTGTTCAATCCGTCGAGCGTTGCCACTTTGGCGCCGATCGCGTCGGCGACGATCTGGACGCCCTGCGGCGAATACTGCGGCTGCACGAAAACGACGGTCGCGCCGTCGGCCTTGGCCTGCTCGACTAGCGCGTGAAGCTGTCTGGGCGTCGGCAAACGGCCGCCGGCTTCGACGGCTTTCTGTTTCAGTCCGTAGGCGTCGGCGAAATAGCCGAAGCCGGGATGAAACACATAAAACGCCTGCCCCCGATGCGGCGCGAGCATCCGCTCGACGCGATTGTGCAAGGCGTCGATGCGGGCTGCCAACGCGGCAAGGTTTTGTTCGTACTCGCGCCGGTGAGCCGGATCGGCCTGGCACAAACCCGCCGCAACGTTTTCGGCCATGATTTTCAGCAGCGGCGGCGACAGCCAGACATGCGGGTCGGGCTGGCCCTCGGCCGCGTGTTCATTGTGGCCGTGATCGTGGGCGTCGTGGTGACTGTGATCGTGAGTTTCGTCGCAGCATAGGCCGTCCATCGTAAGCTTCTTCATACCGCGCGTCGTATCGACGACCAACAGACGCGGATTGCTCTTGCGGGCTTTTTCCAGAAGCACGGTCTCGAACGGCATGTCGATCTTGAAGAAAACCGCGGCGCGGCCAAACGCCAGCGTTTGCTGCATGCTCGGCTCGAACGTGTGCGGATCCTGCCCCGACTGCACCAGCACCTCGACCTTTACGTGCGGGCCGCCGATCTGTTCGACCAGAAAGGCCGTGGGCGGAATGCCCGCGAACACGGTTAGGCGTCGGTCGGACGGATGATCGGTCGTTGCGGCGCTGCACCCGGCCAACAAAATAATCGCCGCAATCGCAAAGCAATTGACGCGCCATGATTGATTGCGCAACGTCTGTGGTTTTTCCACGCGGCGAGCAAGCTCGCCGGCTAAACACGATGCGTCGATACATAATGAACAGAACATTTTGGTTAGGCCTTTTTGTCATGGCCCTCGGCCGGAGAGGCCTCGCACACTAAATGCACGGCGTGACAATCTTCGCACTCTTCCAAGGCGTGCTTCTCCGAGAATTCGAGCCAGTGTCTGCGCTGGTCGGGCGTGAGGATGCCGTTTCCCTTGCACAATGGGCAGACGCTGTCCAAAGCCGAGAGGATCGCCGCCCGAATAAACTCCGACCGGTTGGGAATGCCGGCCATTGCGTTGCGGAGCGGCTCGTCGACTTTGAAGGTGATAATTTCTTGCTTGCGAGGAAGGCTGGCCATAGATGCGACCACCTCGATTACCGGAACGAATGGATGCGACCGCTTGCCAAAAGTTAATACATTGTATTACTCGCCTGCGATTCGTCTACCCCTGGGGGCACAAATCGGCTAATAATGGTCCACAACAGGGCCCGACCGCTGGTCGCGGCTTCCTACAGCCCATCCCTTTTGGAGGATCCGCCGGATGCCCCAGGCTGTGCCGAAAATGCGAGTCCAGCTAACGAGTCAAATCGTTATTCCGGCAAGGCTTGCGTCGACAAGGCTGCCGCGAAAACTGCTGCTTTGCGAGACGGGCAAGCCGCTGATTCAGCATACCTACGAGGCCGCCCGGCGGGCTACACGGCCAGACGGCATTTGCGTGGCCACGGATCACCTGGACATTTTGGCCGAGGTCCGGGCGTTTGGCGGCCGGGCCGAAATGACCGACCCCGCGGCCCCGAGCGGCACCGACCGCGTGGCCGAAATCGCCCGACGCATGACCGACGCGGACATTATCGTCAACGTGCAGGGCGACGAGCCGGAAATTGCCGGCCGCTCGATCGATCTGGCGATCGAATTGCTGGAAGAAAACCCCTCGGCAGTGATGAGCACGCTGGCCACTCCGATCCGCTGCCGGCGGCAGTTGCAAGACCCGGCCTGCGTCAAGGCGGCGTTCGACCATCAGGGCCGGGCGTTGTATTTCAGCCGCAGCGTGATTCCGTGCCCTCGGCAATGGGACGACGCACTGCTGGAACGCGATCCGCCGCTGTTTTATCAGCACGTTGGGCTGTATGCCTATCGACGCGACTTTTTGCTGCAACTGGCCTCGATGCCGCCTTCGCCTCTGGAGCAAATCGAAAAGCTCGAACAGCTTCGGGTGTTGGAGGCCGGCTATTCGATCCTGGTCGGCGTGGTCGACGAACCGACCTTCGGCATCGACACGCCGGAAGACTATCGGGCGTTTGTCGAAAAATGCAAACGCGAGGGGGCGTAATCAAACCTCCGCCACGGCAAAGGGGGCAGTCCCATTTTCGCTGACACGAAAATTGGGACAGTCCCCGGATTCCGGCCTCTTCTGCCAAGCAATTCCCTTTTTCTACCATTAATTGCGCGCCGTGCGGCATTTTTGGCTCATGTCTGCCTGAATTAGGGCCGATACCGGGCGGCAATGGGACGAATCGCCGTCGTGTCGTTTCGTTGAACGGGCGCGGGGCGTCCCTTCCTTATCTTGCCCCAACTCAGTGGTTTTCGTCTTTTCTCAACTTTATGTTCTGAAGGGCGTCAGAACGACCATCGGCGGCCATTTCGTGATCAGCACCATTGCATTGTCCGTACTATTCGTGTCTCAGATTGGCGAAGTCGGCGCCGTTGCGGCGGCCGGTCCCGCAGCGCCGGCCATGGCCGGCGCCGAAGCGTCCTTTGCCCCTGCAACCCCGCCTGCACCGGCGATCGCGCCGGTCGGCATGCCCGAGGGACCTCCCTTCGCAACGGCTGCGATGCCGGCGCCGTCGGATTTGGTAACGCGCGAGGAGATGCAGGCCGAATTGGCCAAAACGGCTTGGCGCAAAGGCGATTTTAGCATCACGCCTTATGGCATCCTTTGGGGCTCTATGTCGTACGACAGCCAGCGGGCCAAGATCGGCGACTACGCCTTGTGGTTCGAGTCGCCGGACCTGCACCCTGGCGACGCCGACTTCAACGTCGACGCGAAATCAACGCGCATCGGCTTGGACTTGGCCGGTCCTTCCTGCCCAACCTTGTGCGATGCCAAGATCGCCGGCAAGATCGAAGTGGACTTTCAAGGACAGTTCGTCACGCGCAACAAGCCCGGCGTGCTGCTCCGCCATGCGTATATCGAGGCGAAAAACGGCGAGTTTCGCTGGCTGATCGGCCAGACGTGGGATGTGATTTCGCCGCTCTACATCCCCACGTTGAACTATACGGCGGGTTCGGCCGTCGGAAACTTGGCCTATCGCCGCGCCCAGTTTCGAGGCGAACGCTATCTGGCCTTCTCCGAACGAGTGATGCTCACGCTCCAGGCCTCGATCAACGGCAACGTCGTCACCGATTTCGTCACCGATTCAGCCTCGACCACGTCGGCCGATCCCGGTCCCTATCCCGACTTTCAAGCCCGGGCAGCCGTCACCCTGGGCCGGCGCGAAGACCCCGACCTCAAACCCATCGTTTTCGGCGTCGGCGGCCACTACGGCATCCAAGACTTCGACTTCCGCACCGATCCGATCGATTTGGACAACGAAGTGCTTACCTATTCGCTGGCCGCGGATCTTGTGGTTCCGATCAGCACGCGGTTCGGAGTGCAGTGCGAGTTTTTCACCGGTTACAATCTGAGCAACTACATGGGCGGCATACTGCAAGGCGTCGACCGCGTTACGCACGAAGGCATCCGCGCCACGGGCGGGTGGATCGATCTCTATGCCGACTGGACTCCCAGCCTGCACACCCACTGCGGTTTCTCGATCGACGACCCGTTGGATCAGGACATGACCTCGGGCCGGACTCACAACCAAATGTTTTTCAGCAACGTGCTTTGGAATGCGACGGAACACCTTCTGTTGGGTTTCGAAGTCGATGTTTGGGAAACCGGATTCATGAATCTGGACGCCGGCAAAGGCGTCCGACTCGAATTTGCAACGAAATACGCCTTCTAAGAAGTTTCTGTTGCGGAAAGCTCCAAACCCGTAGGGTGCGTGCTTGCAC
>CAYMQL010000173.1:0-5905 GCA_964392255.1 uncultured Planctomycetaceae bacterium
GTCGCAAGCCAGCCGATACAGCGCCAACGCACCGGCGGCCAAGGCAACGATCATCGCCACGCGCGCGGTCAGGCCGCGGGCGACCTGGGCGACGACCGCCAGCACCACGACCACGGCCAGCACATCGACGCACGGCTGCGTTGCGATGCCCATCAGCAGCCCAAGCAGCGCGCCGCCGACAAGAGCGGCCCGGCGGCTCCAAGGGCGGTCGCCGCGAGGCCATGCGGCGACGATTGCAACCGCCAAAGCAAGCCACGTCAGGGCGCGTTGCAGCGGAAGCGCAAGCAGACCGGTCGATCCGGCGGCCAACCATGCGGCGGCCATGCCGGCCAGCAGAATTGCGATCGCTTGCGGCGAAGCGCTTTCGGAAGGCGCATCGCTAGCGGCGTTTCGGTTATCGGCGGTTGCGGTACCGGCCATAATCGTTCATCGGCAAAGGCGACGTAGTATGGCCGAACTTCGCTGCCGAAACAAGAGCAGGTGATTTTTCGCCGCACGGCCGCGGGGGCTAAATATCAGAATGAAGCGCCCGACGTTTAGCCCCCGCGTCTACGCGGGGTGCTTGCACCGTTGTGGCGTCAGCGATACACTCCCCCGCATGGTCATTGCCTACCACGTGATCTTTGGCGCATACGGCTTCTGGCTTCCTAACGACCCTCGTGGATCATGGTCGACAGAGGTGTGGGCACGTCATCTCCAGCCGTTCGGCGAGGCCAATAAGGTCGAAACTCGACAATCGTTGGCGGGCCGGCAGCACGATCAAGCGACCAGGCTGCGGGCGAAGCGGCATCTTCTTTATCCGGCAGTTCAGCTCAACACGACACAAGCTCGGGCGGTCGGCGATGGTTTCGGCCGCGCGGTCGCCGATTTGCAGTTGCGTATCCATGCGTGTGCCATCATGCCGGATCATGTGCATTTCGTGATGGAACGACACGACAGCACCGCAGAGTATGTGGCTGGTTTCGTTAAGCGCGCCGCAACGCGGCGGTTGCTCGAAGAACGCATCCATCCGCTACAAGAATATCGACAAGCCAACGGCCGAGTACCGAGCCCCTGGGTCGTGGGCGGGTGGTTCGTGTACTTGAACTCACCCGGCGAAGTGCTCGCCCGCGTTCGGTATGTTGAAAACAACCCGGTCAAAGCTGGATTGCCGCGGCAGCACTGGCTGTTTGTGCAGGGGTACGTGCTGTAGTGCGGCGCTCGGTGAATTGGCCGGGCGTTGCACGACCCCGCGTGGACGCGGGGGCTAAACTCTCGCGGGGGCTAAAACAACGCGGCAACGGTAAGGCCTTACGCCGGCCGCTATTCGATCCGCCGCAGCATGATGCGGCTGTCGGCCACCGAACAGCCTTCGCCGCGGGCGTGGACGATCAGCGGGTTGATGTCGCACTCGGAAATTTCCGGATGGTTGCAAACCATCGCCGAGAGCCGCAGCAGGGTGTCGACGATCGCCGGCACGTCGGAGGGCGGATTGCCGCGAAAACCGTCGAGTACCTCGAACGAGCGAATCTGATGCACCATGCGCTCGGCCGAAATCTGCCACATCGGCGCCAACCGGAACGAAACGTCCTTGAGCACCTCGACCAGCGTGCCGCCCAGACCGAACATCATCAGCGGTCCGAAACGGGGGTCGCGGCTGGCGCCCAAAATGATCTCGACGCCTTTGCGGGCCATCTGTTCGACGAGGATGCCCTCGATTTTTGCGCCGGGGACCACCTTGTCGACGTTTTTGAGGATTTTTTTGTAGGCCGCGCGGGCTTCCTCGTCGCCGTGAACGTTCAAAACCACTCCGCCGGCGTCGTACTTGTGGACCACGTCGGCCGACATCACTTTCATCACGACCGGCGTGCCGAACGATTCGGCCAGCCGGGCCGCCTCGTCGATGTCCTTGGCCACGCCGCTCTTCAGCAGCGGCAGCCCATAGCAAGCCAACAGGGGTCGGCAGTCGGCCTGCGTCAAATAACGCTTCGGATGATCGTTCAGCAACTCGGCCACGATCCGCTTGGCGCCGTCGACATCGAGGTTGTTGAAGACGGGCATCTGGCGCCGTGGAATTTCGTGCGACGAGACGAGCCAATTGGCGGCGGCGAGACTCTTGATGCCGTCTTCCGGGAACGGATAGTTCGGAATGCCCGCGTCGCGAAGAATCTTGACGCCGGGGGCCACGTCTTTCGCGCCCATGAACGAACAGACGACCGGCTTGTGGATGCCTTCGACGGCGGCGGGAACGACCGCGGCCGTCTCTTCGATATCGGTCATCGACTGCGGCGTGAGGATAACCATGCCCATGTCGACGTTTTCGTCTTCCAAGACGGTGCGGACGGCGGCCTTGTAACGGTCGGCGCGGGCGTCTCCGATCACGTCGATCGGATTGCGCAGCGAGGCGGTGGGCGGCAGCGATTTTTTGAGTTTTTCTTTGGTCCCGTCGCTCAACTCGGCGAGTTTGAGCTTGTGACGCACGGCGGCGTCGGTGGCCATGATGCCCGGCCCGCCGGCGTTGGTGATGATCGCCACACGGCCGCCGCGCGGCAGCGGTTGGGTCGTGTACAAAGCGGCATAGTCGAACAATTCGGCGATGGTGTCGACGCGCTGCACACCGGCTTGCAGCAGCAAGGCGTCGTAGACCGAATCGGAGCCGGCCAGCGACCCGGTGTGGCTGCTGACGGCCTTGGCCCCTTCGGGCGAGCGGCCCGACTTCAGACACAGCATCGGCTTGTGGGTTTCCCAGAAGATGTCGCTAACGGTCTCGATGAATTGGCGACCGTTGGTGATGTCTTCCAGGTACATGGCGATGACCGATGTCTTTTCGTCCTTGGCCAGATAGTCGAGCAGGTCGATTTCGTTCACGTCGGCCTTGTTGCCGAAGCTGATGAACTTGCTGAATCCCATCTGCCGCTCTTCGGCGTAATCGAGCACCGAGGTGCAGAGCGCGCCGCTTTGCGAAAGAAACGCAAGATTGCCGGGCTCGGGCATTTTGCGGCCGAAGGCCGCGTTCATCGAGACGTTCGGGTCCGTATTGATTACGCCCAAGCAGTTGGGGCCGATCAGCGGAATGCCGGCCGCGCGAACCTTGTCGCGCAGACGCGCTTCGAGCGCCGCGCCCTCGGGCCCGACCTCCTTGAAGCCCGCCGAAATCACCACCAGCGCTTTCACGCCTTTGGCGATGGCCTGATCGACAACGTCCAAAATCGCCGTTGCGGGAACAATCAGCACCGCCAGATCGATCGCCGCCGGAATAGCAGCCAGCGAAGGATAGGCGTGAACGCCGACGATCGCTTTGGCCTTCGGATTGACCGGATAGACGGAGCCGTTGAACTCGGCATAGAGCAGGTTGCGAAAGATGTCGTTGCCGACCGTACCGGGTCGCGTCGACGCGCCAACAACGGCGATGGATTGCGGATAAAATACGGCGTCCAGCTTGGACGCAACGGCGGAAGGCTCCAACACGGGTGATTCTCCTCTTCTCAATTCTACGATCACCGGAGGCGTTTCTGGCCCCAAAGAACGACGTCCGGGTGATCCGGGGGGCGTCGCTCCAAAGAAGCCGACCTTCCGTCGGCCGGCTTTGACGGCGGGCTGCACGCGGGAAATTCAGAAACTATCAGTATGCCTCTTGCGGCGAATCTTCGCAAGGACCGCAATGCAGCTCTTCGGAAGAATCCGCGTTCCACGGGTCGATCGGAAACCTCAAGAACTCGCGTTTCCAGGCCTCTTCATGAACCGGCCACCCCTGAACGAGGACCGCTCCGCGGCAAATTCTGCTCGGTCGATTGTGCTCATGCACGTCGCGCCAACATTCCAGCTCGATCGGGGAAGGCGGCGGCACCCGCCCGGGCATATTGCTGCGACGAAACGATATCTGCCGCTCGTCGACGATGCTGACGATCGCCGGCGGACCGCATTCCAGCGTCCGGCGGGCTAACAATTCATGGCTGGCCGTCGGATAGCGGGCCTTCAGCTCAAACAAATCCCAATCGCACGCCGCCCCGTCGGTCGACAACCACTCGGTCGGCGCCAGCAGACGGCCCGCCAGATGATTCGCCGCCATTTCGCGGGCGTTGGGGGGAGATTGTTCAGGATCGACGCCCCAGCGGGCGAATACGTGACATGCCATGTGTTCGCCGATCTCGTGGGCGACGGCCCACTGGCGGCGTTCCGGCCGCGGGTCGGGCCGCAACAAGATTGCCGCCTGTCCGACGCCCGACCGGCCGTCGCTCAGCCGCACGTAACGCGCCCGACCGCTCTGCCGATCGTCCCACGCCACCGCGATGCCCAGGGCATGGGCGACGGCGAATGCATCGACCGGCGGAGCATGAATTCCGGAGAGTTCCAGAACCGCCTCGACGACAAGATCCAAACCGGCTTCAAACGATTCTTTTTCGCAGACATATTCGGGAAACATGGCCGAGCCCCCGCGGTAAAAGTGTATATGTGTACACTATAGCCTTTATTGCCGATTTTGCAAGCGGTCGCGGTGCGCCACTTACAAGCGGTTTTTGGATGGGATAGGATGCATAAAGCGGTCGGAAAATCGACAAAGTAATCCACCTCGAACGCTTGGAATTGTGTCCGTCAAGAAACCTCGCCGCCGAACTTACGCCCTGATCAGCCTTGGCTGTCCGAAAAACCTCGTCGACAGCGAGCGGATGGCCGGCCTGCTGGAAAGGGACGGATATCGAATGGTCGCCGAGCCCGACGGCGCCGATCTGGCAGTCGTCAACACCTGCGGCTTCATCCGCGACGCTCGGGACGAGTCGTACGGTGCGATTCAGGAGATGCTGGAGTTAAAAAAGCGGGGGCGGCTTGGCCGGGTGATCGTCGCCGGGTGTCTTGCGGAGCGCAATAAAAGCGAACTGCTTGAAAAATATCCCGAGATCGACCAGGTGATCGGGGTTTTTGCCCGGGACGAGATCGCCTCGGCGGTTGGCCGGCTCGATCGGGGCGAGATTGGGCCGCGGGCCCTCTTTCTTCCGGCGGCAAGGCCGCCGCTTTCCGACCAGGGGCGCCGCCGGATTACGCCGCCGCATTTGGCCTATTTGAAAATTGCCGAGGGCTGCAACCGGCTGTGCAGTTTCTGCACGATCCCGCAAATGCGAGGCCCCTTTGCCAGCAAGCCGATTGAACAAGTCGCGGCCGAGGCCGAAGAACTCGCGGCCGACGGCGTAAGGGAGCTGGTTCTGGTCGCCCAGGACACCAGTTTCTACGGGCTCGATCTCTACGGCGAGCCGCGGCTGGCGGAACTGTTGCGGCGGCTGGATCGGGTCGAGGGGTTGGCCTGGATTCGCCTGATGTATCTGTATCCCATGCACATCACCGACGAGCTGATCGAGCTGATCGGCGGCGGATCGAAGATTGTGCCGTATCTCGACCTGCCCTTGCAGCACATCAACGACGAGGTGCTGCGACGAATGCGCCGCCGCGTCGATCGCCGGCAAACCGAAGAACTGCTCGACCGGCTTCGGCAGCGGATCGACTCGCTGGCGCTGCGAACCACGCTGATGACCGGTTTTCCGGGCGAAACCGAGCGGCAATTCGAGGAACTGCTCGATTTTGTGGTTCGGCAGCGGTTCGAGCGGCTGGGCGTTTTCGCCTTTTGCAACGAGCCCAACGCCCCGGCGGCGGAGCTTGACGGGCATCTGCCCGAAGAGGTAAAACAGTCGCGGCGCGATCGGCTGATGGCGGCCCAGCAGGAAATCGCCTTCGCCTGGAACCAATCGCAAGTGGGGCGGCGGTTGGACGTCCTCATCGATCAGTCCGTCGCCGGTCGGTCGGACGCCTATGTCGGCCGCTGTTACGCCGATGCGCCCGAGGTCGACGGCCAGGTGTATGTGACCGCCAAGCGGCTTTCGCCCGGCCAAATTGTCTCGTGCGAGATTGTTGCAACAAGAGATTATGATTTAATAGG
>CAYMQL010000174.1:0-5905 GCA_964392255.1 uncultured Planctomycetaceae bacterium
TCATGTTTTTATAGATGTTTTCCGGCGCCAGGTCGGACAATTCAAATCCCTTGTCCTTTTCCTCCTGGGCCTTCAAATCGTTGATGCTCACCGCGCCGGCCGGCAGCGAAGGCAGCTCGGGCGGAATCGAAGGCGGAGGCCCCGCAATCGACGTCTCGGCCGATGCCGGTATCACGCCCGACGCACTACGCATCGGATGACTCGCCGGCCCCGGAATCAACGGACCCGGCGCAGAGGTTTCCGCCGCCGTCGAAGAAACCGCCGCAGCCGCCGACGAAGAAGCGGCCTCATTCTTCGCCGTTTCCCCGGACGAGCCGCGCCCCATCAGCTTCTTAAAGAGCCAACCCTCGTATTCGTCCTCGTCGGACGAGGTCTGCGCCTGCGCGTGCTGCGGCGCCGGGGGCACGCCCGCACAGCCGACAACAAGGCCCAGCGCGCAGACGAGTATCAGCCGGAATTGCGTTCCCTCTCTCGACATGTTCAGGACATCCTTGTCCAATGCGTGGGCTGGAGTAATAGATTAGGGACTAGGGATTAGGGACTAGGGATTAGGGGCTAGGGATTAGAATTTGCATACGGAACTAATACGCACGCCGAACATTTTTTGGTCAATCGGCCAAGTTTTTTCAATGCGCCGACATGGTATTCCATGCCGCGTCGCCCACTCTCCCCTCTCCCCTCTCCCCTCTCCCCTATCTACCCAACGTTCCCAAAAACTGGTGCATCTTAGGCTTCCTGCCCAGCAGATGCGCAAAATAGTTGTTCAGCAATCTTCGCAATTCGCCAAGACTCCGGGCGTCGATCTCCAAACGCCGCCAGGCGCGTCCTTGGGCGTCGGCCAGTTGGCCGGCCGCACGAATCACACCGGCGTTGACCATCGTAATTTGTCCTTTGCCTTGTCGACACGCCGAACACAGCACGCCGCCGTCGACCGATCCGAAGGCAACGCGCCCCGCTGGCGCGACCGGCTTTCCACACTCTACACAGGCGTCCAGCGACGGCATGTGTCCCAAACACCGCAGCGCGCCCAACTCGAACCGCATCACTTGTTTTGCGACCGATTCGCCGGCCGCCAAGGCCGCCAGCGCCTCGTCGGCCAGATCGAACAATTCGGGATGAGGATCGTCTTCGTCGGTCAGCGCGCCCAACAACTCGGCAACATAGTAACCCGCGTACAGTCCCGACAGGTCCCGGCCGGCCGGACGAAACCGCCGCAGCAGCTTCGCTTCGGTCAGCAAGTCCAAGGCATCGGACGACTTGTGGAGGAAGACTATGCGACAGAGGGCTAGCAGGTCAAGAGCAGACTCGAAGGGGCTTTTCAGACGCCTTGCCCCCTTCGCTAATGCCCCTATTTTGCCATATTCCCGCGTAAACAGCGTGACCACCAGGCTGGTTTCGCTGAATTCGACGGTCCGTATGACAATGGCCGTGGCCTTTTCCGAGGGCATCGCAGATCACCGTGTACTCCGTGTTTGCGTAGCACCTTCTGCGTTCAAGTATTTCCGCTCGATTTTTCGCATTGCGGCTCGCTGTTTCGGCGTTCGGTCGTCATAGCCGACCAGATGCAGCGTGCCGTGAATCACATAGCGCATCAATTCTTCCTCGGCCGAGCAGCGGTAGCGCGGTCCGCAACGCCGCGCCGTATCGGCGCTGACGACCACCTCGCCCTCGAGCGCACTCGGCGACCTCTCCAACACAAAGCTGAGCACGTCGGTCGGCGAGGGATCGTTTAGAAACTGCCCGTGCAACTTGCCGATCGTCGGATCGTCGACCACGGCCACGCTGATCCGCGCCTCGGCGATTTCCGCGTCGCAAACAATCCGCCGGACCGTCCTGCGCATGCGCCGCCGGTCGATGCTCATTCCCTTCTGACGATTTGTGACACTAACAGCAATCAATACAGTGCCTCTTGAGGGAAGGCGGAAGGGGGAAGAAAATGATGAAGGATGAATGATGAATACTGGCATCCGCATGTTCATCCTTCATCCTTCATCCTTCATCCTTCATCCTTCATCCTTCATCCTTCCTCCTTCCCTTACTACGTCGTCCGCGGCTCGGGATACTTGATCCGCCCGTGGTAGATCGATGTGAGCGACATGGCCATGCTCTTTTCGATCGTTCGCAGCTCGCGCAGGGTCAATCCGCTTTCGTCGAACTGTCCGCCGTGCAAACGCTGCTCGGCCAGCTCACGGACCAGGCTTTCGATCCTGGCGGGCGTGGGGTCGACCAGCGTTCGGCTGGCGCTCTCGACCGCGTCGGCCAGCATCAGCACCGCGGCCTCTTTTGTCTGCGGCTTGGGACCGGGATAACGGAAGGTGCTTTCGTCAACCTCTCCGCCGTTCGGATCGGCCTGCTGTTGCTCCGTGGCCCGATCGAAGAAATACTCGACCCGCGTCGTGCCGTGATGCTGAACGATCAGGTCGATGATCGGCTGCGGCAAGCGGTGCTGCCGGGCCAGATCAGCGCCGTCTTTGATGTGGGCAATAATCACCAGCGTGCTCATCGCCGGCACGAGCGTTTCGTGCCGGTTGTCGTCGGGGCCTTGGTTTTCGGCGAAATAGCCGGGTTTGAGCATTTTGCCGATATCGTGGAAATAGGCCCCGACGCGGACCAGCAGTCCCCGGGCGCGGATGCTATCGGCGGCCGCCTCGGCGATCGAGCCGACGGTGATCGAATGGTTGTAGGTGCTTGGCGCGCGGCGGACCAGCTCTTGCAGCAGCGGATGCGCCACATCGCCCAAGTCCAACAGGCTCAAGTCTGTAAGCACGCCGAACAGGTTTTCAATAAACGGCAGCAACCCCGTCACAAGGAATCCGGTGGCCAGGGCCCAGGCCGCGTTCCGTGCGGCGTTTTTCACCATCAGCAGATCCAACGGCTGTTCGTCGATCAACCCGAGAATCATGTAGAGCGTGGCCGCGACGCCGCCGGCGAACAATCCGACGTGGATCAGCTTCGGCCGCGTGCGAATCCGGTTCATGCTGAGCACCGCGGCCGCGGTAACGCCCAACAGCAGCAGAAATTCGCGCAGCCCGTGCCCTATCGCCATTGCCACGACCATTGCCACAACGCCGGCCATCAGCAGGGCAAGCTGGCGACGGTAGACAATCGCCATCGTCATGCCGAACAGCAGCACCGGCACCAGTTCTGCGCGCCATGCGTCGGCCGACAGCCACCGCGCCACCGCCACCGATGCAATGGCCATCAACAGCAGCGTCAAAAGCCGGGTCAGGCTTGCCAGCGGACCGCGCTGGTGATAGCGCATGTAGATGCCGCAGAGCAACAGCGCGGCGAAGATCAAGCCGGTGACCGCGACGCCGCGGGCAATCAGCCGCCCGAGCGGACGCTGGTCCAACATCGCTTTGTATTCGTGCCGCAACAGTTCCATTTGCGCGGCTTCGATGGGCCGTCCTGCATCGGCCAGCGTCTGCCCGCGCGAGTAGCTCTCCGTCACCAGCGGAACGGCGTTGGCCGCGGCGTCGCGCGCTTCCTTCGTCCGCTGATCGTTCAACGTCAGGGTCGAGGTTTCTTTCAACCGCGGCTCCAGCCACGCGAACAAGGCGTCGGCCGCCGGATTCATCGCCTCGCTTTTTCGGAGCCGGTTGTGCAGCGGTTCGAGAACGTTGCCCACCACAACGTCGCTTACGGAAACGGGTCTTTCCGCGTCCGGCCGCCCCACGGGATACACCATAATTTCGACCTGGTTGCCCGTTCCGAGCTTCTCGGAATCCAGACTGGCCAAGAGCCCGTGTTCCTCCAGCGGCGCAAAGACTTCGTCGAGCGCGCTATCGAGGCGCTCTTGCGGCGTAAAGGCGTTGCGAAAGGCCTCGAAAAGCTCCTCCTGCCGTATTGCGCCGGACGGCGGCTCGCCGTCGGCGAGCGGCGGCTGAAAGGCTTTCCATATTTTCGGGTCCACCTTGTCGAACGTCGGCGCGGCGGTAACCTCGATCAGGGTGTTGCGCAGCTTCGCGCGCAGTTGAACCAGCGGCTCTGCGTCGTGCTGATAGACGAAGCGGGTTTCGTTGCGGGCGCGTTCGCGTTGGGCGGCGGTTGCCGCCTCGTCGGCCACGGTGAACGGCGCGGCGGTCACAATATCGCGCCGCGGCGTGTAGCCGGTCCGATACGGAAACGGCGGATCCCAGCCGCGAATGACCGCGCACATCGTCATCGCGGCCAGCGCGGCCAAGGCAATGCGTCCCAGAACGTCGCGCCGGCGCAGGCTGATCCAAGCCCGTTCCCATTGCCCCGGCGGCAACTCGATCGAGGCCACGCGCTCAAATCGTCTGCTTTTCCGCCAACCGAAAAACATCGTGTTTCCGCCGTATGCGTCAGCGGCGTTTATGCGGGGGTTCTTCGTAAGCGTCCACAATGCGCTGCACCAGCGGATGGCGCACAATGTCGGACGTCGTCAGCTTGACGGCGGCGATTCCCTCGATTTCGCCCAGCCGCGCCAGCCCGTCGATCAAACCGCTGCGCGATTTCGGGGGCAGATCGATCTGCGTCACGTCGCCCGAGACGACGATTTTCGAGCCGGCCCCCATCCGCGTCAAAAACATTTTCATCTGCGCGACGGTGGTGTTCTGCGCTTCGTCGAGAATAATGAACGCCTCGTTGAGCGTGCGGCCCCGCATGTACGCCAGCGGTATCACCTCGATCACGTCCTCTTCGGTATATCGCGCAATGAGATCGTGGTCCATCATTTCGTGCAGGGCGTCCAACAGCGGGCGCAGATACGGATTGATCTTCGCCTGCAAATCGCCGGGCAGAAATCCGAGGCTTTCGCCGGCCTCGACCGCGGGACGCACCAACACCACCTTGCGAATCGATTCTCGCTTCAAGGCCGCGACGGCCATGGCCACCGCCAGATAGGTTTTGCCCGTCCCCGCCGGACCGTAGCACAAAACAATGTCGTTCTGGGCGATGGCCTTCAGATAGCGCGCCTGACCGGGCGTTCTGGGCCGAATCTGCCGCCCGGCCCGAAACACATCCAACGGCGGGGCTTCGCTCGCCTGCTCGCCATTTTGAACGCCCGCCAAGACCCGGGTCACGTCGTCGGGCGAAATTGCGCCCGAGCGGCTTGCGCAAACCTGAAGCTGCTCGATGACTTCCGTCGCCGCGGCGACGGCCGACTCGGGCCCCCGGATGTGGATTCGATCGTCGCGTGCGATAATGCTCACCCCCAGGGCGTTGCGAACACGTCGCAGGTGCTGATCGCAGGCGCCGAAAAGCGTCAGCAGCGCCTTGGAACTTACGACCGATACGGTTGATTCCATCATCCGGACTTCTGCCGACACCCCATACGGATAAAACGCCCTCGCCCACCCCACACAATTATACTAGAAATCGCGTAGGGTGGCGACATAGGTGTGGCAATAGGGACAGATGTGCATGGTGGCCGGAAATTCCCGCTGACACTTCGTGCATAATCGTTCGCGGACGTCCGAAATGCCGTTTTTGATAACCCGTGTGTCCGCCGCCGCCCGAAGGTCCCGCGTCGTATCCATCGAATGAACGCCGGAACCCGGACCCACGATATCGAGGATCGCGTCCTCCGTCATGCGATGTTCGCGCAACAGAGGCACCTTGACCGTTGCCCGACAAATCGGGCACAACCCCGACGTGCCGGCCATCGAGTCTTTCACTTTCAATACATGCCCGTTAGGGCAAACGCACCGTATCGACATCGGCTCACTCCTTATGCCCTCAGGCCGCGAAGGCGTGGTTGCGCCGCAATACGTTGCTGTCAAAAATGCGTACCGGCTGTCGAATCCTCCCTAGATAAAAACCTTATGCCCTTCTCTTGAACCCGATAAGACCGGCGCCGCAGCGACAAGTCCTGCCCACCCACAATCATACCCGATCTTTCGAAATAACAACAGATCAAGGCGGTCGCTGGGCGACGGCAGGT